>NZ_JBEXOV010000028.1:0-83435 GCF_040611715.1 Streptomyces sp. NPDC006544
GACCCGGGGGGGGGCGTGCGCGGACTGGCCACCCCCGGGTTGGGGTTGCACTTTCTTTCGTCGGGGGGGGGGGGCCCGCGCCGGGGCCCCGCACACCGCGTGTGGCATTGCGCCGTGTACTGCTGATGCGTACTGCTTCTTCTTACGGCCTGCTGCTCTCGCCGCCTACCGCGCCGGCTGCGTACCGCTCCGGCCGCGTACTGCCCGGCCGCGGGGTCGGGTCAGATGGCGAGCGCCTGAGCGCGGCGCTTCACCTCCGTGCCGCGATTCTCGCTCAGCGCCTGCACCGGGGTGCCCGGCAGGGAGTCGTCGGGGGTGAACAGCCATTCCAGGATCTCCGTGTCGGAGAACCGGTCGTCGCGGAGCACGGTCAGCAGTCCGACCAGGCCCTTGACGATCTTGTCCCCGTCGATGAAGGCCGCGGGCACCTGGAGGGAGCGGTTCTCGCCGCGGCGCACCGCGAGCAGCTGACCTTCCTTGACCAGCTGGCGAACCTTCGTCACTTCGATGTCGAGCATCTCCGCGATGTCGGGGAGGTACAGCCAGGCGGGAACAAGGGCATCGATCTTTGCGTCAATCTCGGTCACGGGCACAAGCCTGCCATCTCGCTAGAGCACCGTCGACTTCAGCGCGATCGCCGGATCGGCGACCTTGGCCGGGTCCACGGCCACACCCGACTCGATGAGGCGCCTGCCCTGGGCCAGGTCGCGCGGTCGGCCCACCGCGAGGACCGCGGCCAGGGCGCCGTCCCGCAGCCAGCACACCGACCAGGTGTCGGCCGCGGGATCCCCGCGCCACAGCGGTGCGTCCGCGCCGCCGTGGTGGCCGGCGTACTGCACGAAACGGCCGAACTGCTCCGACCAGAAGTACGGGACCGGGTCGTAGACCGGGCCCGCCGGGCCGGGGGCCGCGGAGTCCGGGGCAGCCGCATCCGGGGCAGCCGAGTCCCGCGCCTGCGATGCGCGGGCCACGATGTCGGCGGCGACCGCCCTCGGGCCCTGCAGTGCGTTGTCCCAGTGGTGCACGAGCAGCCGCGCCCCGTACCGCGCCGACGGGAAGGAGGCGCAGTCGCCCACCGCGTAGACCCCGGGCACCGAGGTGCGCAGGTGGCCGTCCGCGACGACCGCCCCGTCCGGGCCCAGCTCGACCTCCGACCCGGTCAGCCAGTCCGTCGCGGGGCGGGCCCCGATGCCCACCACGACGGCTCCGGCCGCCAGCGCGCGCCCGTCCGCCAGCAGGACCCGGCCCGCCTCGACCGAGGCCACCCGCACGCCGGTCAGCAGGGAGGCGCCCGCCTGCGCGTACCAGCGCTCCATCGGCTCGGCGACCTCCGCGGGCAGGGCTCCGGCGAGCACCCGGTCGGCCGCCTCGACCACGGTCACCTCGCAGCCCGCCTCGCGCGCCGCCGTGGCGAACTCCGCGCCGATCCAGCCCGCGCCGACGACCACCACCGCGGATCCGGCCGCCAGCACGGGCCGCAGCCGGGCCGCGTCGTCCAGGGTGCGCAGCAGGTGCACGCCCGGGATCCCCTCGGCGCCGGGCAGGGTGAGCGGCCGCGCGCCGGTCGCCAGCACGAGGACCCCGTACGGGACCGGGCCCGCCTCGGTGTCCAGCTCGCGCTCGGCGGCCCGCAGGCCGGTGACCTCGACCCCGAGCCTCAGTTCGATGTCGAGCCCCTCGAAGTCGACGTCGAAGGCCGAGTCCTCGGCTTTGCCGAGGAGGACCGCCTTGGACAGCGGGGGGCGGTCGTAGGGCTGGTGGGGTTCGGCGCCCAGGAGGGTGACGGGGCCGGTCCAGCCCTGTTCCCGCAGGGCGACCGCGGTCTGCACCCCGGCCATGCCGGCGCCGACCACGACGACGGCGCGCTGGGTGTGTTCGGTCTGTTCCGTCTGCTCGCTCACCCGGCCCACCCTAACCATCTGACGGCCCGTCAGGAATAGCGGTCGGGCAGCGCGCGCCGCCCGGGCGGGCTCCGGGACCGGGGAGGCAGCCTTACCCGCCCCCGGCCCCGGCGTTACTCTGGCCACCGAACCTATCGCGGGAGTCCGGGCGCACCGGGCTGAGAGGGAGGCTGGCCGGCCTCCGACCGTACGAACCTGATCCGGGTCATGCCGGCGAAGGGAGGGGCTGGACGCCCATGCATCCATCCGTGCACACGACCGTGCATCCATCCGCGCACCCACCGAGGAAGAGCCGCAGTTCCGGCTACGACGTCCTCGTCGTCGGGGGCGGCATCATCGGCCTGGTCACCGCCTGGCGGGCGGCCCGCGCCGGGCTGCGCACCGCCCTCGCCGATCCGGCGCCCGGCGGCGGCGCCGCGCAGGTCGCGGCGGGCATGCTCGCCGCCGTCACCGAGCTGCACTACGGCGAGGAGACCCTGCTCGGCCTCAACCTCGCCTCCGCCGCCCGCTACCCGCAGTTCGCCGCCGAACTGGCCGACGCCAGCGGCGGCATGGACATCGGCTACCGCGCCTGCGGCACCCTCGCCGTGGCCCTCGACGCCGACGACCGCCTCCACCTGCGCGAACTGCACGCGCTCCAGCGCCGCTGCGGCCTGGAGTCGCAGTGGCTGACCGGCCGCGAGTGCCGCCGCCTGGAGCCGATGCTGGCCCCGGGCGTACGCGGCGGCCTGCGCGTGGACGGCGACCACCAGGTCGACCCCCGCCGGCTCGCGGCCGCACTGCTCGCCGCCTGCGAGCGTGCCGGGGTGTCCTTCCACCGGGCGACCGCGTCCCGGCTGCTGACCGGTGCCGACCGGGCGGTCGGCGCGGTCCTCGACGACGGGGACGCCACGGAGCTGCGTGCCGACCAGGTGGTCCTGGCGGCGGGCTCGCTCAGCGGCCGGCTGGACGGCGTGCCGCCGCAGGTCGTGGCCCCCGTACGGCCGGTGAAGGGCCAGGTGCTGCGGCTCGCGGTGCCGCCCGCGTACGCGCCGTTCCTGTCCCGGACCGTACGGGCCGTCGTGCGCGGCAGCCACGTCTACCTGGTGCCGCGCGAGAACGGCGAACTCGTCATCGGCGCCACCAGCGAGGAACTCGGCTGGGACACCACCGTCACCGCGGGCGGGGTCTACGAGCTCCTGCGCGACGCCCACGAGCTGGTGCCCGGCATCACCGAGCTCCCGCTGGTGGAGACCCGGGCCGGGCTGCGGCCCGGTTCGCCGGACAACGCCCCGCTGCTCGGCCCCACCGACCTGCCGGGCCTGCACCTGGCCACCGGGCACTACCGCAACGGGGTCCTGCTGACCCCGCTGACCGGCGACGTCATGGCGCAGCTGCTGACCACCGGCGAACTGCCGGAGATCGCCCGCCCCTTCACCCCGCGCCGTTTCGCCCTCACGCGACAGGAGTCGTACGCATGACCATCTCCGTCAACGGCGAGCCGCTCGAGGTCGAGGCCGGCACGATGCTCGCGGCCGTGGTCGCCACCCTCACCCAGGCCACCAGGGGCGTCGCCGCGGCCCTCAACGAAACCGTGGTGCCGCGCGGCCAGTGGCCCTACACCTCCGTGTCGGAGGGCGACCGCGTCGAGGTCCTCACCGCGGTCCAGGGAGGCTGATCCGGATGGCGGACATGTCGGACGACGTATTCACCCTGGGCGGCCGGACCTTCTCCTCGCGCCTGGTCATGGGCACGGGCGGGGCCCCGAGCCTGGACCTCCTGGAGCGGGCCCTGGCCGCGTCGGGCACGGAACTCACCACGGTCGCGATGCGGCGCCTCGACCCGACGGTCCAGGGCTCGGTGCTCTCCGTCCTGACCCGGCTCGGGATCGCGGTCCTGCCCAACACGGCGGGCTGCTTCACGGCGGGCGAGGCCGTGCTGACGGCCCGGCTGGCGCGCGAGGCCCTCGGTACCGACTGGATCAAGCTGGAGGTCGTCGCGGACGAGCGGACGCTGCTGCCCGACGGGGTCGAGCTGCTGGACGCGGCGGAGATCCTGGTCGACGAGGGCTTCACGGTCCTGCCCTACACGAACGACGACCCGGTGCTCGCGCGGAAGCTCGAGGACGTGGGGTGCGCGGCGATCATGCCGCTCGGGTCTCCGATCGGCTCCGGGATGGGCATCCGCAACCCGCACAACTTCGAGCTGATGATCGAACGGGCGGGCGTGCCGGTCATCCTCGACGCGGGGGCCGGGACCGCCTCGGACGCCGCGCTGGCCATGGAACTGGGGTGCGCCGCGGTCATGCTGGCCTCGGCGGTGACCCGCGCGCAGTCCCCGGTGCTGATGGCCGCCGCGATGCGGGACGCCGTTTCGGCGGGGCGCCTGGCCTTCCGCGCGGGCCGCATCCCGCAGCGCCGCTTCGCGGAGGCCTCCTCGCCGGTGGAGGGCCGCGCCGCCCTCGACCCGGAACGCCCGGCGTTCTGAGGCCCGCGGGGCCGCGGGCCGCGGCCCCGCGGGCGGTCACGTCACAGCTGCGCTGCAACCGTCCGGTACCCGGCTCGGACCCGAGCGCGGCCCTCGTAGAATCTCCGGGTGGACACGACCCTGGATGACCCCCTCGTCGGGCGGACGCTCGACGGCCGCTACCGCGTGGACGCCCGCATCGCGGCCGGCGGCATGGCCACGGTCTACCGGGCCGTCGACACCCGCCTCGACCGGATCCTCGCGCTGAAGGTGATGCACCCGGCCCTCGCGGCCGACGGCGCCTTCGTCGACCGGTTCATCCGCGAGGCCAAGTCCGTCGCCCGCCTCGCCCACCCCAACGTCGTGGCCGTCTTCGACCAGGGCACGGACGGGCCGTACACCTACCTCGCCATGGAGTACGTCTCCGGCTGCACCCTGCGCGACCTGCTGCGCGAGCGCGGCGCGCTCCAGCCCCGCGCGGCCTTCGACATCCTCGAACCGGTCCTCGCCGCCCTCGGCGCCGCGCACCGGGCCGGCTTCGTCCACCGCGACATGAAGCCCGAGAACGTACTGATCGGCGACGACGGCCGCGTGAAGGTGGCCGACTTCGGGCTGGTCCGGTCGGTCGACGCCGTCACGAACACCACCGGCTCCATCCTCGGCACCGTCTCCTACCTCGCACCCGAGCAGATCCAGAACGGGGTCACCGACACCCGCGTGGACGTCTACGCCTGCGGGGTCGTGCTCTACGAGATGCTCACCGGCAGCAAGCCCCACACCGGCACCAACCCCGCGCAGGTCCTCTACCAGCACCTCAACGAGGACGTCCCGCCGCCGTCGGCCGCCGTCCCCGGACTGTCCGCCGCGCTGGACGAGCTCGTCGCGTACGCCACCGCGCGCGATCCCGAGCTGCGCCCGTACGACGCGGCCGCGCTCCTCGGGCTGGCCATCGACGCCCGCGCGCAGCTCGTCGAGGCCGAGCTGGACGCCGCGCCGCCGCAGGCGCGGGCCGCCGAGCGGACCGCCGCCGAGGACCGCACCAGCGTGATCGCCCGGCCGGTGGAGCCGGCCGTCTCCCACACCTCCCGGCTCGCGTCCCCGCCGCTGCCGCCTGCCTCGTCGGGACCGCGGATACGCCGCCGCGGCATGCTGCTCGTCGTGGTCGGCGTCCTGCTCGCCCTCGGCTTCGGCACCGGCGTCTGGTACATCAGCTCGGGTCAGTTCACCAAGGTCCCCAACCTGCTCGGCAAGAGCGAGGCGGAGGCCAAGTCCCAGCTGTCGGCGGCCGGCCTCGGAGTGAAGCGGGTCGACCGGAAGTTCAGCAACGGCTTCGCCAAGGGGACGGTGATGAACACCGATCCCGCCGGCGGCAAGCGCATCCGCGGCAACGCCGCGGTCGTCGTCACCATCTCGCGCGGCCCCGAGGTCGTCGCGGTGCCCAACCTGAAGGGCAAGCCGCTGGAGGCGGCGAAGGCGGAGCTGACCTCGGCCGGTCTCGCCCTCGGGATCGTCACGCAGGCCTTCAGCCAGGACGTCGCCCAGGGCTCGGTGATCAGTACGGACCCGGCGGCGGACGGCCCGAAGCGCGCCCTCGACACCGCGGTCTCGATGGTGGTCAGCAAGGGCCGGCCGGTGCCGGTCCCGAGCGTCGCCGGCAAGCCCCTCGACCAGGCCAAGGCCGCTCTGGAGGGGCTCGGCCTGAAGGTGGAGACCTCTCCCGAGCAGGTCAATTCCCCCTCCCCCGCCGGTACGGTCGCCAACCAGTCGGTGGCGGCCGGCTCCCAGGCCGCGGCCGGCGACGCGGTGATGCTCACCGTGTCCAAGGGCCCCCGCCAGATCCCGGTGCCGGACGTCACCGGCCAGGAGGCGGACGCGGCCCGCAAGGCCCTGGAGGGGCTGGGCTTCAAGGTGAAGGTCGACAAGCCCTTCCCCTTCTTCAGCAACACCATCGAATCCCAGTCGGTACCCGGCGGCCAGAGCGCCGCCGAGGGCAGCACGATCACCATCAGGACCAAGGGGCTGTAGCACCGCCATGAGCCATTCGACACGCCGCAACCCCGTGGGCGGGCACGTCCCCGTGGCGGGCGGGCTGGCCTCGGTCGGCCTGGCCTACGCCCGCGAGATGGGCGCCGAGGCCGTCCA
This sequence comes from Streptomyces sp. NPDC006544, assembly GCF_040611715.1. Lineage (NCBI taxonomy): Bacteria > Bacillati > Actinomycetota > Actinomycetes > Kitasatosporales > Streptomycetaceae > Streptomyces > Streptomyces sp. NPDC006544. The sequence goes on from NZ_JBEXOV010000028.1 coordinate 6,489, forward strand.
GGTCTTCGTCGCGAACCCGCGCGGCTGGGCCACCCCGGCCGGCAACCCGGCGCAGGACGAGCTGTTCCGTGCGAGCTGCGCGGCCGAGTCGGTCCCGGCGTACGTGCACGCCCCCTACCTGATCAACTTCGGCTCGCACACCGAGGCGACCGTGGAGAAGTCGGTGGAGTCCCTGCGGCACTCGCTGCGCCGGGCCCGGGCGATCGGGGCGCTCGGGGTGGTCGTCCACACCGGCTCGGCGACCGGGGGCCGCCCGCGCGAGGCGGCGTACGCGCAGGTCAGGGAGCACATGCTGCCGCTGCTGGACGAGCTGACGCACGACGACGACCCGTTCCTGCTGCTCGAGTCGACGGCCGGGCAGGGCTCCTCGCTGTGCTCGCGGACCTGGGACTTCGGCCCGTACTTCGACGCGCTCGACCACCATCCGAAGCTCGGGATCTGCCTGGACACCTGCCACGTCTTCGCCGCCGGGCACGACCTGGCCGAGCCGGGCGGGACGAAGCAGACGCTGGACCTGCTGGTGGACACCGTGGGCGAGGGCCGGCTGAAGCTGGTCCACGCGAACGACTCCAAGGAGGGCGTGGGCGCCCACAAGGACCGGCACGAGAACATCGGGCGGGGCCACATCGGCCGGGACGCCTTCGCGGAACTGTTCACGCATCCGGCGATGGAGGGCGTCCCCCTGATCACGGAGACTCCCGGCGGCAAGGAAGGGCACGCGGCGGACGTGGCACTGCTGAAGGAGCTCCGCGGTCTCGGATAGCCCGAGGAATACCCCAGGGGGGTATACGGTTGTGTCCTACGCCGACAGAGCCGCCGCTCGGGTCTTCCCGGGTCTTCCCATCAGGGGGTCGTCATGGAGCAGGCGCACGAGCACGAGCACGACCACCACCACCACCACGGACACGACGAGCACCACCGGCACCAGGGGCCCGACGGACACCCGGACGGGCACCGCACCGCGAAGGTCAGCTGGGCGACGGCGGCGAGGGCCACCCTGCACTGCCTGACCGGGTGCGCCATCGGCGAGGTGCTCGGCATGGTCATCGGCACCGCGCTCGGCTGGGAGAACCTCCCCACCACGGTCCTTGCCATCGCCCTGGCGTTCTTCTTCGGCTACGCGCTCACCGTCCGCGCGGTCCGCGCGGCCGGCGTGGACCTCCGTACGGCCGTCCGGGTGGCTCTGGCGGCGGACACCCTTTCGATCGCCGTCATGGAGCTGATCGACAACGGGGTGATCGTCCTGTGGCCGGGCGCCATGGACGCCGGGCTCTCGGACGCGCTGTTCTGGTTCGCCCTCGCGATCTCGCTGGCCCTGGCCTTCGTCGTCACGACCCCCGTCAACCGGTGGATGATCGGCCGCGGCCAGGGGCACGCCGTCGTCCACCGGTACCACCACTGAGCGAGGGGGCGCGGGCGGCGGAGCTACAGCTCGGGGCCGTCCCCCGGCTCCTCCTGGTAGGAGTAGCGCTGTTCCCGCCAGGGGTCCCCGATGTTGTGGTAGCCGCGCTCCTCCCAGAAGCCGCGGCGGTCCGCCGTCATGTACTCGATGCCGCGGACCCACTTGGGGCCCTTCCACGCGTACAGGTGCGGCACGACGAGCCGCAGCGGGAAACCGTGTTCGGCGGTGAGCAGTTCACCGCCCTGGTGGGTGGCGAAGAGGGCCCGCTCGGAAGAGAAGTCCGCGAGGCGCATGTTGGAACTGAAGCCGTACTCGGCCCAGACCATCACGTGCGTGACCTGGGGGGACGGCGGAGCGAGACCGAGGATCGCGCGGGTGAGCACCCCGCCCCACTCGGCGCCGGTCATGCTGAACTTCGTCACGCAGTGCAGGTCCGCGACGACGGAATCGAACGGCAGGGCCGCGAACTCCTCGTGGTTCCAGCAGTGCTTCTCGCCGTCGGCGGTCGCGCCGAAGACGCGGAACTCCCAGCGGTCCGGCTTGAACTTGGGCACCGGCCCGTAGTGGGTGACCGGCCAGCCTCGCTGCAAACGCTGCCCCGGGGGAAGCTCCAGCTGCTCTGATCCCGGAGATTCCCGGCTTTCCGGCTGACCCATGACTCCATGGTGACAGACGTGGCGGGGTGGTCACGACCAGGTACGGGCCGATTCGGGCAAGTCACGGCAACTCCCACTAAGGAGGCACTTACTGGACTGCCTCGGGCGGCGGTGCGAGGATGCGCGCACCTGCCCAGTCACATTGCTGACATTGCTTGGAAGGAGCCTCTGCGATGCAGGGCGACCCCGAGGTCCTCGAGTTCTTGAACGAGCAGCTGACCGGCGAGCTGACGGCCATCAACCAGTACTGGCTGCACTACCGCATCCAGGACAACAAGGGATGGACCAAGCTCGCCAAGTACACGCGTGAAGAATCCATCGACGAGATGAAGCACGCGGACAAGATCACCGAGCGCATCCTGATGCTCGACGGTCTGCCGAACTACCAGCGCCTCTTCCACGTGCGCGTCGGCCAGACGCTGACGGAGATGTTCCAGGCCGACCGGCAGGTCGAGGTCGAGGCGATCGACCGCCTCAAGCGCGGTATCGAGGTCATGCGCGGCAAGGGCGACGTCACCTCGGCGCGGCTCTTCGAGGAGATCCTCGAGGACGAGGAGCACCACATCGACTACCTCGACACCCAGCTCGAGCTCATCGAGTCCATCGGTGAGGCGCTCTACATCGCGCAGCTCATCGAGCAGCCCAGCTGACCGGTCCGCCGGGCGGTTGACGCCGGGGGCCTGCGCCCTGCCGGGCCGCGGGGCGGTGGAGGTGTCAGGCCGCTTCCGCGAGTACGGGCGGGGCCACCAGCTCCGAGTCGGCGGCGAGCACGGCCGCCGCGTTCCCCTTCTCCAGCAGCTCACGGCGCGGGCAGGCCCCGCGCCCGAGGAGGCCCTGGATGGTGCGCACGCAGGAACCGCAGTCGGTGCCGGCCTTGGTGGCCGATGCGATCTGGCGCGGGGTGCAGGCCCCGGCGGCCGCGTGGTCCTTGACCTGCTTGTCGGTGATCCCGAAGCAAGAGCAGACGTACACGCGGTTCACCTCCCTGACAGGAACGGTTCGGCGAGCCATCCCGTATTCGGTGAGGCTTACCTAACCGTACCGAAAGTTAGGCAACCCTAAAACCCCTGGCGACGACGATGGGGCGCGGATCACATCGATCCGCGCCCCATCGTCGTCGAAAGCTACAGCGTGAAGATCGCGCCTACTGGTCGCGGTACATCTCGGCCACCAGGAACGCCAGGTCCAGGGACTGGCTGCGGTTCAGGCGGGGGTCGCAAGCCGTCTCGTAGCGCTGGTGCAGGTCGTCGACGAAGATCTCGTCGCCGCCGCCCACGCACTCGGTGACGTCGTCACCGGTGAGCTCGACGTGGATGCCGCCCGGGTGGGTGCCGAGGCCCTTGTGGACCTCGAAGAAGCCCTTGACCTCGTCGAGCACGTCGTCGAAACGGCGCGTCTTGTGGCCGGAGGCCGCCTCGAAGGTGTTGCCGTGCATGGGGTCGGTGACCCACACGACGTTCGCGCCGGAGGCGGTGACCTTCTCGACCAGTTCGGGGAGCTTGTCGCGGACCTTGTCGGCGCCCATGCGGACGACGAAGGTCAGCCGGCCCGGCTGGCGGTCGGGGTCCAGGCGGTCGATGTACGTCAGCGCCTCGTCCACCGTGGTGGTGGGGCCGAGCTTCACGCCGATCGGGTTGGCGATCTGCGAGCAGAACTCGATGTGGGCGTGGTCCAGCTGGCGGGTGCGCTCACCGATCCAGACCATGTGGCCGGAGGTGTCGTACAGCTTGCCGGTGCGCGAGTCCGTACGGGTGAGAGCGCCTTCGTAGTCGAGCAGCAGCGCCTCGTGCGAGGAGTAGAACTCGACCGCCTTGAACTCGGCCGGGTCGGTGCCGCACGCCTTCATGAAGTTCAGCGCGTTGTCGATCTCCCGCGCGAGCTGCTCGTAGCGCTGCCCGGAGGGGGAGGACTTCACGAAGTCCTGGTTCCAGGCGTGCACCTGGCGCAGGTCGGCGTAACCGCCGGTGGTGAAGGCGCGCACCAGGTTCAGCGTGGAGGCGGACGCGTGGTACATGCGCTTCAGCCGCTCGGGGTCCGGGATCCGGGCCTCTTCGGTGAAGGGGAAGCCGTTGACCGAGTCGCCGCGGTAGGTCGGCAGGGTGACGCCGTCGCGGGTCTCGGTGTCCTTGGAGCGCGGCTTGGAGTACTGGCCCGCGATGCGGCCGACCTTGACGACCGGCACGGAGGCCGCGTACGTCAGGACGGCGCTCATCTGGAGCAGCGTCTTCAGCTTGGCGCGGATGTGGTCCGCGGAGACGGCGTCGAAGGCCTCGGCGCAGTCGCCGCCCTGCAGCAGGAACGCCTCGCCCTTGGCGACGGCTCCCAGACGGGTGCGCAGCTGGTCGCACTCACCCGCGAAGACGAGGGGAGGATACGACTCGAGGTCCGCGACGACAGCGCGCAGGGCCTCGGCATCGGGGTACGAAGGCTGCTGCGCCGCGGGGAGGTCTCGCCAGGTCGCCTTGGCGGCGGGGGCATGGGATTCAGCGTTCACGGTCACCCCACACACATTACGGCGTCCCACGGCGCGTCCAGCCCGACGCCCACTACGTGAGACGGATGTCTCTGGATGTGTTACCCGCCCGTTCACCTCCCCCGGTGGGCTAGGGTTCACCGCATGTACGCGCACTCCGACAAGAACTGGTGGTGGACCGCTCCCGGCGGCCCGCCCCTCGTGCGTACCTGAAGACACGAGTGACGCGAAGGCCGCCCCGAGGGGCGGCCTTCCGTGTTTTCGCGGAGCGCCGGCCGTCCCTCCACCATCCGGAAGGACGCCCCCTCCATGCCGCTGTCCATGGACCCCAGCCGACCGCTCGACCTGCCCGGCCTGCTCGACGGCGCCGGCCCGCCGTTCGCGCTGCTGCGCCGCCGCACCCCCGGCCGCGACCACGACACCGTCGAGGTCCTGACCGGCCGGGTCCACGAGGCCGGGCGCCTCGCCGACCTGCCGGTCGGCGTGCGCCCCGCCCTCGCGCTCGTCCCGTTCCGGCAGATGCGGGAGCGCGGGTTCGACGTGCGCGACGACGGCACGCCGCTGAGCGTGCTGGTCGCCGACGAGGCGTACGAGGTCCCGCTCGCGCAGGCGCTGTCCGTGCTGCCGGACCACGAGGTGCGCGTCGACGGAGGCGACTTCGACGTCCCCGACGAGGAGTACGCGCAGACCGTGCGGCGCGTCATCGAGGACGAGATCGGCCGCGGCGAGGGCGCGAACTTCGTCATCCGGCGCACCTTCGGGGGCCGGATCGACGGCTTCGGCCGCGCCGACGCGCTCGCGCTGTTCCGGCGGCTGCTGGAGGGCGAGCGGGGCGCGTACTGGACGTACGTGGTCCACACCGGGGAGCGCACGCTCGTGGGTGCCAGCCCCGAGGTGCACGTGCGGATGTCCGGCGGCACGGTCGTGATGAATCCGATCAGCGGGACCTACCGGTATCCGCCCGCGGGCCCGACGGTGGACTCCCTGCTCGGCTTCCTCGGGGACCGCAAGGAGACCGAGGAGCTGTCCATGGTCGTGGACGAGGAGCTCAAGATGATGTGCGCCGTGGGCGACATGGGCGGGGTCGTCGTCGGGCCGCGGCTGAAGGAGATGGCCCACCTCGCGCACACCGAGTACGAGCTGCGCGGCCGCTCCTCGCTGGACGTGCGGGACGTCCTGAAGGAGACCATGTTCGCGGCGACGGTGACGGGGTCGCCGGTGCAGAACGCCTGCCGGGTCATCGAGCGGTACGAGACGGGCGGGCGCGGCTACTACGCGGGCGCGCTGGCGCTGCTGGGCGTCGACGCCTCGGGGGCGCAGACCCTGGACTCTCCGATCCTCATCCGTACGGCGGACATCGCCGCGGACGGCTCGCTGCGGGTGCCCGTCGGGGCCACGCTCGTACGGCACTCCGACCCGGCCGCGGAGGTGGCGGAGACGCACGCGAAGGCGGCGGGCGTCCTGGCGGCGCTGGGCGTCCGGCCGGCGGCCCGGCGGCCGGCCCCGGCGGCGCCCGGCCTCGCCCGCGATCCCCGGGTCCAGGCGGCCCTGGCCGAGCGGCGGCGGGACCTGGCGCCGTTCTGGCTCCGGATGCAGGAGCGGCCGGCGGCGGTGACGGGGCACGCGCTGGTGGTGGACGGCGAGGACACCTTCACCTCGATGCTGGGGCACGTGCTGCGGGTGGCCGGACTGGAGGTGACCGTCCGCCGCTACGACGATCCGGGCCTGCGGGCGGCGGCCCTGGCCTGGGACGGGCCGGTCGTGCTGGGCCCGGGGCCGGGGGATCCGGCGGACGGCCACGACCCGAAGATCCGGATGATGCGCGGGCTGACGGCGGAGCTCCTCGCCTCGCACCGGGGCGGGCTGCTCGCGGTCTGCCTCAGCCACCAGCTGCTGGCGGCGGAGCTGGGACTCGCCCTGGTCCGCAAGGCCGAGCCCGCCCAGGGGGCGCAGACGCGGATCCCGTTCTTCGGGGCGCAGGAGGTGGTGGGCTTCTACAACACGTACGCGGCCTCGTGCTCCGCGCAGGAGGCGGAGTCCTTGGCGCTCCGTGGCGTCGAGGTCTCCCGTGATCCCGCGACGGGTGAGGTCCACGCGCTGCGCTCCGCCGCCGGCGGGTTCGCGGGGGTCCAGTTCCACCCGGAGTCGGTGCTGACCCTGCGGGGAGCCGAGCTCGTCCGAGACCTCCTGGCCGGGGTCCGGGCCGCCGCCCCGGCGTAGCCGCCGGGTGGGTGGGGGGCGCTGCGCGGAGCTGTCCCCGACCCACCCTTCCACCGTTCCCCGGGCTCCGCCCGGACCCGGTCCTCGAACGCCGGACGGGCTGGAGGATCCGACCGCCGTCAAAGAGGCGAGAGGGTGTTCTCCGAGCGGCGGCCCGCCACGTAGTCCGCGACGTTGGCGACCGTGGTGTCGATGATCTGGCCGACCGCTTCGTGGGTGTAGTACGCCTGGTGGGAGGTGACGACCACGTTCGGGAAGGTGACGAGGCGGGCGAGGGTGTCGTCCTCGACGGCCTCCAGCGACTTGTCCAGGAAGAAGAGGCCGGCCTCCGCCTCGTACACGTCCAGGCCCACGCCGACGAAGCGTCCGGACCTCAGTTCCGTGACCAGCGCGTCCGTGTCGATCAGGCCGCCGCGGCTGGAGTTCACCAGGATCACGTCGTCCTTCATCGTCTTCAGCGCCCGGGCGTCGACGATGTGGTGCGTGGCCTCCAGCAGCGGGACGTGCAGGCTGATCAGGTCCGCCGACGCGAACAGGACGTCCTTGTCCACGTACTCCATGCCCAGTTCCACGCACGCCGGGTTCCGCGCCACGTCCCAGCCCAGCAGGTTCATGCCGAAGCCGTGTGCGATCCGGGTGAACGCCTCGCCGATCTTGCCGGTGCCGAGGACGCCCACCGTGCGGCCGCGCAGGTCGCGGCCCATCAGGCCGTTCAGCCGGAAGTCGAAGTCCCGCGTCCGGTTCGAGGCGCGGACGATCCGCCGGTTCACCGCCATGGCCAGGGTCCACGCGAACTCGGCCACCGAGTAGGGGGAGTAGTACGACACCCGGCTGACCGTCAGGCCGAGCTCGCGCGCGGCCGCCAGATCGATGTTGTTGAAGCCGGTGGAGCGCTGGGCGATCATCCGCGTTCCGCCCGCCGCGAGCGTCCGCAGCACCCGTCCGTTCAGGTCGGCGTTCACGCTCGACGACACGATCTCGTACCCGGCCGCGATGGGGGCGGTGTCCTCGTTCAGGAAGACGTCGAGGCAGCGCACCTCGTGCTGTCCCGCGAAGGCCTTCTCGATGAGCGGCTTCTCGTCTCCCTGCACCCCGAATGCCAGGATTTCCACGTTCGCTCCCGTCTGTGCGCGAAAGATTGGGATCATGGGCCGTTCGTCACCTTACGACCCATGCTCCGCCGTCGCCCCCGGCTCAGCCGAAGAACACCCCGGCCTCCTCGTACAGCGCCGGGTCCACCGTCTTGAGCTTCGCCGTCGCCTCCGCGATCGGCACCCGCACGATGTCCGTCCCCTGCAGCGCGACCATCTTGCCGAAGTCCCCGTCGCGCACCGCGTCGATGGCGTGCAGACCGAACCGGGTCGCCAGCCATCGGTCGAACGCGCTCGGCGTGCCGCCGCGCTGGATGTGCCCCAGCACCGTCGTGCGGGCCTCCTTCCCGGTCCGCGCCTCGATCTCCTTGGCCAGCCACTCGCCCACACCGGAGAGCCGCACGTGCCCGAACGAGTCCGTGGTCGCGTCCTTCAGCACCAACTCCCCGTCCTTCGGCATCGCGCCCTCGGCGACGCACACGATCGGCGCGTAGCTGGCCTTGAACCGCGAGGCGACCCAGGCGCACACCTGGTCCACGTCGAAGCGCTGTTCCGGGATGAGGATGACGTTGGCGCCGCCGGCGAGGCCCGAGTGCAGGGCGATCCAGCCCGCGTGGCGGCCCATCACCTCGACGACCAGGACGCGCATGTGGGACTCGGCCGTGGTGTGCAGCCGGTCGATGGCCTCGGTGGCGATGCCGACGGCCGTGTCGAAGCCGAAGGTGTAGTCGGTGGCCGACAGGTCGTTGTCGATGGTCTTCGGGACGCCGACGCAGGGGATGCCGTACTCGTCGTACAGCTTGGCGGCGACGCCCAGGGTGTCCTCGCCGCCGATCGCGACCAGGGCGTCGACCTCGTACTTGGCGAGGTTCTCCTTGATCCGGCGCACGCCGTTCTCCAGCTTGAACGGGTTGGTGCGCGAGGAGCCGAGGATGGTCCCGCCGCGCGGCAGGATGCCGCGCACGGCGGGGATCCCGAGCGGGACGGTGTCCCCTTCCACGGCTCCGCGCCAGCCGTCCTTGAATCCGATGAACTCGTACGCGTACTCCTGCACGCCCTTGCGCACGACGCTGCGGATGACCGCGTTGAGACCCGGGCAGTCGCCGCCGCCGGTCAGCACTCCGACCTTCATGGAATTTCCCTTCGCCACAGGGCCCGCTGAGGCCGCGGGGCCCGCATGACCGTCACGCTAGTGGTGACTCAGGTCACAGCAAGATGCCGGGAAGGGTCAATTCCGGCGGAATTGCGGGGCGTTGCGTACGTCAGTTCACTCGTACGGGGATCCGGTCACCGCGGACGCGCCCTCACACCTCGTCGAGGCCGCGCTCGATCGCGTACCGGACGAGCTCGACCCGGTTGTGCAGCTGGAGCTTGCCCAGGGTGTTCTGCACGTGGTTCTGCACCGTGCGGTGGGAGATGACGAGGCGCTCCGCGATCTGCTTGTACGACAGCCCCTTGGCCACCAGGCGCAGTACCTCGGTCTCCCGGTCGGTCAGCTGCGGGGCCTTCGGCTCGTCGGCGGCGGCCGGCGCGGGGTGGGTGGCCAGGCGCCGGTACTCGCCGAGGACCAGGCCGGCCAGACCCGGGGTGAAGACGGGGTCGCCGGCGGCGGTGCGGCGGACGGCGTCGATGAGTTCCTGGGCTCCGGCGGACTTCAGCAGGTATCCGGTCGCGCCGGACTTGACCGCCTCCAGGACGTCGGCGTGCTCGCCGCTCGCGGACAGGACCAGGACCCGCAGGGCCGGGTCGGCGCCGACCAGCTCCTTGCAGACCTGGACCCCCGGCATGCCGGGCAGGTTGAGGTCGAGGACCAGCACGTGGGGGCCGGTCGCACGGGCCCGTCGGACCGCCTCCGGGCCGTCCCCGGCGGTGGCCACCAGGTCGAAGCCGGCCGCGGCCAGGTCCCGGGCCACCGCGTCCCGCCACATCGGGTGGTCGTCGACGACCATGACCTTGATGTCGCCGGCGCCGCCGCCGGTGCGACCGGTCGCGTTCTGCTCGTTCACTGGGTGCTCCCCCTCGGTACTTTCAGTTCCACTTCTGTGCCCTGTCCGGGGACGGACACCAGCTCGGCGCTGCCGCCGAGTTCGCGCAGCCGGCCCCGGATGGACAGGGCCACGCCCATCCGTCCCTCGCCCTCCGCCTGGTCGAGCCGGCCCGCCGGGATGCCGGGACCGTCGTCGCGGACGGTCACGATCACCTCGTCGCCCCAGTCCTCGACCAGGATCCAGGCGCGGGCCCCCTCGCCCGCGTGCTTGCGCACGTTGTCCAGGGCCGCCCCGACCGCCGCGGCCAGCTCCCGCGCCGCGGGCACCGGCAGCGGTACCGGGGTGCCCGGCTCGGCGAAGCTCACCCGGGAGCCGGCGTGCGGGGCGAGCAGGGTCCGCAGGTCCAGCTCACCCTCGTCGGCCCCCGGCTCCTCGACCTCGTAGGCGGCCGCGAACGCGCCGAGCGACTCGTCGCGGGAGATCCGGGAGGGGCGCGCCAGCCCGCTGGAGACCAGGGTGCGCAGCGCCACCTCCTGCTCCCCCGCCATGCGGCCGAGCTCAGCGGCCTCCCCGCCCAGTTCGGTGCCGCGCCGCTGGACCATGGCGAGGACCTGGAGGACCCCGTCGTGGATGTCGCGGGCCAGGCGTTCGCGCTCGCGGGTGGCCGCCTCGATCTCCAGGGCGCGGGCGAGCGTGGCCTCACTGGCCCGGGCGACCTCGACGACGTAGCCGATCGCGATGGAGGCGACCCAGACCAGCAGCACGTTGTGCAGGGTGTCGCGGGTGGGCTCGCCGCGCTGGACCAGGTTGGCGGCGCCCACGAAGGTGGAGGCGAAACAGGCCCAGCGCCAGCCGCCCTTGAGGGCGAAGGCGAGGACGGCGCCCGCGGTCCAGATGCTGGGGACGGTGGGGCCGCCGGCCGCTATCCGCGCGTGGGTGTCGGCGAGCGGGGTGAGCAGGATCCCGACGCAGGCGACGGTGAGGTCGGCGCCGAGGAACCGCTTGGTGCAGCTGGCGGCGTTCGCCACCTTGGGCAGGGTGAGCAGGGTCCAGGCGCCGAGGACGGCCAGGTAGCAGACGGCGATCCACGGGCGGTCGAACTCCCTGTACGCGGAGGCGAACAGCAGCACGGCGTAGACCGTGGTGAGCAGCCGATAGGCCGTCAGGGCCCGCCACAGCGGCTGCTCGACCGACATGCGGACGACACGCTCGCGCTTCGCCATCTCCCCCACCCCGTACGGGCGGTGCCGCCCGCGTCCTGCTACTTGTCGCTCTCCGCGGCCTTCGCGGCCTTGTCCGCCTCGGCCTTCTCGGCCTTCTCGCTCTTGGCCGCGGCCTTCTCGCCGTCGGCGATCTGGCGCTTGGCGGCCGTCGCGTAGATGTCCGCGTACTCCTGGCCGGACAGCTTCATGATCTCGTACATGACCTCGTCGGTCACCGCCCGGAGGATGAACCGGTCCCCGTCCATGCCCTGGTACCGGCTGAAGTCCAGCGGCTTGCCGATCCTGATACCCGGACGCATCAGCTTCGGAACCACCTTGCCGGGCGGCTGGATCTTCTCGGTGTCGATCATCGCCACGGGGATCACGGGCGCGCCGGTGGCCAGCGCCACGCGCGCCAGGCCGCCCGGCTTGCCGCGGTACAGGCGGCCGTCGGGTGAACGCGTGCCCTCGGGGTAGATACCGAACAGCTCTCCGCGCTCGATGACCTCGATGCCGCTCTTGATCGCGGCCTCGCCCGCCCCGCGCGCACCGGAACGGTCCACCGGGAGCTGTCCGACGCCCTTGAAGAAGGCGGCGGTCAGTCTGCCCTTGATGCCCGGGGAGGTGAAGTACTCCGCCTTCGCGATGAAGGTCACCTTCCGGTCCAGTACGGCCGGGAGGAAGAAGGAGTCGGAGAAGGACAGGTGGTTGCTCGCGAGGATCGCCGGCCCCTCCGCGGGAATGTTCTCGAGGCCCTCCACCCACGGCCTGAAGGCGAGCTTCAGGGAACCGCCGATGGAGAACTTCATTGCGCCGTAGATCAACTCGAAAGCCTTCCTGTGTCTGTCGGACAGACCTTAACCCGTGGCCGCCCCCGCGGCGGCCCGACGACCCTGGTCGGTGCCACCCCCGTCGCGTACGGTGAAGTCACACAGCGCTACGCACCCCCCGTGCCCCCTCGAAGGAGATCCTGGTGCCCGTCCTCCCTGGAGCTGAGCCGTTCCGCCACGAGGGCGGAAAGGTAGGCGTCCTCCTGTGCCACGGCTTCACCGGTTCCCCGCAGTCGCTGCGCCCCTGGGCCGAGTATCTGGCGGCGCGGGGACTGACGGTGTCGCTCCCCCTGCTCCCCGGGCACGGGACCCGCTGGCAGGACATGCAGCTCACGGGCTGGCAGGACTGGTACGCCGAGGTGGACCGCGCACTGCGGGAACTGCTCGACACCTGCGACCGGGTGTTCGTCTTCGGGCTGTCCATGGGCGGTGCGCTGACGCTGCGGCTGGCGGCCAAGCACGGGGAGTCGATCAGCGGGATCGTCCTCGTCAACCCGGTCAACAAGATCCACGACCCGCTGGCCGTGACCCTTCCCGTGGTCAAGCACTTCGTCCGGTCGCGGCCGGGCATCGCGAGCGACATCGCCAAGCCGGGTTCGGAGGAGGTCGGCTACGACCGGGTCCCGACCCGCGCCGCGCACTCCCTGCGGCGGTTCCTGCTGATGCTGGACACCGAACTGCCGCAGGTGACGCAGCCGCTGCTGCTCCTGCACAGCCCTCAGGACCACGTCGTACGGCCGGCCGACTCCGCGCGGATCCTGGCGCGGGTGTCCTCCACGGACGTCACCGAGACCCTGCTGGAACAGAGCTACCACGTCGCGACGTTGGACCATGACGCGGAGCGGATCTTCGCGGACAGTTATGCGTTCGTCGGACGACTGGCGGAGAGCGTGGGCAGGGAGGGGGCGGCCAGCGGTGGCTGAGCACGAGGAGTCCGCGGGGGGTGTCCCTCCGCTGGACGAGGAAGCGGCGTGGGCGGCGATCGTCGCCGGCTACGGCCAGGAACCGGCGGACCCGCCGGGCGCGCGGCCCTTCAGACCGATCGAGAACCTGCTCCTGCCGGAGGAGGACGTGAAGCCGTCCCCGCCGGAGCTCGGTACGGACTCCCCCGCGGACCCGGCGCCGGACTCCGCGCCCGAGGCTCCGTCCGCGACGGCCCTGGGCAGTTCGGTGGTGTTCGCACCGGGCGTGGGCACGGCGGGCCCCCGGGACCACTCCCTGGCGGATCCGGAGGACTCCCCCGCCGCGGCGAAGGACGAGGGCCACTTCGTGCCCCCGGAGCCGGAGCTGCCGGAGGCGGACGCGACGTCGAAGTTCGCGTGGCTGGCGGTGGTGGGCGGGCCGGTCCTGCTGCTGCTGGCGGTGCTGCTCCAGTGGGAGATGACGTGGTGGCTGACGACGCTGGGCGTCGGCGGCTTCCTGGGGGGCTTCGCGACGCTGGTCGCCCGGATGTCGGCGGGCGACGAGGACGATGACGACCCGGGCCGCGGAGCGGTGGTGTAGTCCGAGTCCGCCCTTCCCGACGTGCCGCGCGCAGCGGCGTCCGGTCGCTCGGCCGCAGCTGCCCGCGGGTCGCGGGGGCAGCTGCGGGATCCGCGTCTGCGCTGGTCAGGGCGGTGGCAGGGTTTCCGCATGCCGACGCAGTGCCGTCATGCCAGGCTGAGACGGGGGATCACCGGTCCGGCGCCCGACGGCCGGACGGTGCTGCTGAGCAAGGGAGCCCGACATGGCCAGTGACTCCGCCCGACCCACGGCAGACGACACCCACCCGCGCCCGTGGCACGGGCCCACATCCGGGACCACCGTCTTCGCGGCGGCACTGATGATCTTCGGTGGAGCGATGGCGCTCTTCGAGGGCATCGCCGCCCTCGCCAAGGACGACCTGTTCCTCTCGACGCGTCACTACGTGTTCGAGTTCAGCCTGACGGGATGGGGCTGGGTCCACCTCATCCTGGGCATCGTCATCATCCTCGCGGGCTGCGCCGTACTCACCGGAGCCCTGTGGGGGCGCTTCTTCGGAGTGGTCGTCGCAGGGCTGGGCGCGATCGCCAACTTCCTCTGGATCCCGTACTACCCCGTCTGGGCCACGATCCTGGTCGCGGTCAACATCTTCATCGTCTGGGCGCTGTGCACGGGCATGCACCGAGAGGTCCCCGACGGCCGGGCCGCTTGAATCGAGCGGCGAGCGGCACCTGGCGCGACGGGGCGAACGTTGCCTGACGCGGCACTAGCAGGACGCCGGGAGGCGCAGGGCGGCCAGGACCGGGAGGTGGTCCGTGGCCGCCTCCAGGTCCGCGGGCGTGATGCCCGGCAGGGCGGTGGGGACACCGCACGCGAGGACCTCGACGCCCCGCGACGCGAAGACCGCGTCGATGCGGCGGGGCGGCCCGGACCGGACGAAGGTGTGTTCCCCACCCCAGGAAGACACCGTCCAGCAGTCCTGGAGCTCGGTCCCGAGCCGCCTGAAGGCGGCTCCCCGCGGCCCCTCGTTGATGTCGCCCGCGACGATGGAGTGCGGCGCGTCCGACGACGCGACCCGGTCCAGCAGCAGCCCCGCCTGGGCCTCGCGCTCCTCCCGGTTCAGGGACAGGTGCGCGCTGACCACGGACACCCGCGCCTTCCCGAACCGCACCACCGCCGTCGCGAAACCGCGCCGGTGCAGTCCCGGCGTGAGCGGCAGCAGCACGTCCTCGGTCCGCTCCACGAAGGCCCGTAGGGAGCACAGGAGCAGCGGACCGGCCGCCGTGGCACCGCCCGACAGCACGACCAGGTCGCTCTTCGCCGCCAGCCGGCCCGCGTGCTTGCGCCACCGGAAGAACCGTGGTGCCTCCTGGACGAACACCAGGTCCGGCGCGCACGCGCGGATCACCCGCGCCAGCGCCTCCTCGTCGTCGCGCAGCGAGCGGACGTTGTAGGAGAGCACCCGGATCACGGCGGAACCATCGGCTTCGGTGCGGGAGTTCGGCAGCTCGGCGAGTTCCATACCGGGCAACATAACCGGACTGCCCGCCGTACCCCACAGGGGCGCGGCGGGCAGTCCGACGAGAAACGGGCGGTCGGCCCGGGTGGGGCGGGACGGCCCCGGCGGGCGGCTCAGCCCTGGCGGGCCAGGTCCGCCGCGCCGACCAGGCCGGCCTTGCCGCCCAGCTGCGCCGCGAGGACCTGCGCGTGGGGCCGCCACGCGCCGCCGATCAGCCAGCGCTTGAAGGACTTGCGGATCGGGTCGAGGACCAGGTCGCCCTCGTCCGAGACGCCGCCGCCGACGATGAACGCCGACGGGTCGAAGAGCGAGGCCAGGTCCGCGAGGCCGGCGCCGGCCCAACGGGCCAGCTCGCGGAAGGAGTCGATGGCCACCAGGTCGCCGGCCCGTGCGGCCTCGCTGATGTGCTTGCCCTCGATGCCCTCGGGGGTTCCGTCGCCGAGCGCGAGCAGGATCGCCGCGTTCTCGGGGGTCGCGTTGGCACGCTGCTTGGCGTAGCGGACGAGTGCGCGCCCGGAGGCGTACTGCTCCCAGCAGCCCTGGCTGCCGCATCCGCACAGCAGACCGTCCGGGACGACCCGGATGTGGCCGAACTCGGCGGCGACGCCGAAGCGTCCGCGCCGGAGCTTGTTGCCGATGATGATGCCTCCGCCCAGGCCCGTGCCGAGCGTGATGCAGATGACGTCGTCGTGGCCCTGGCCGGCGCCGAAGCGGTATTCGCCCCAGGCCGCGCAGTTCGCGTCGTTCTCGACGACGACGGGCAGGCCGATGCGCTGCTCGACCTTGTCCTTGAGCGGCTCGTGGCGCCAGTTGATGTTCGGCGCGAAGAGCACGGTCGCGCGCTTGTCGTCCACGTATCCGGCGGCGCCGATGCCCACGGCGTCGATGGCGTGGCTGCTGCCCACCTCGGACACCGCGGCGCAGATCGCGTCCGTCACTCCGTCCGCCGTCGGCGGAGTGGGCACCTTGTACGTCTCCAGGATGGTGCCGTCTTCGTCGACCACGCCGGCCGCGATCTTCGTGCCGCCGATGTCGACGCCGATGGTGAGTCCCATTAGTCCCTCGGTTTCCGGTCAAACCCCGCCGCTGTCAACCGTACCCGAGAGGTGGAGAGGATCAGTCGAGATCGATCCGCTCGGCGGGGCCGTCCGCGCCGCCGTCCTCGCGCCGGTCCGTGCCCGGTGCCGCGCCCCCCTCCGTACCCGCGGAGGCGTCCCGGCCCCGGGCCCCGCCCGCGCGCTCGTCGCGCGTCCAGCGGCGCTCGTGGCCCTCGACGGCGGAGCGGTAGGCGGCGAGCAGCTCGGACCCGGCGGCCGCGAGGTGGTCGAAGACCTCCGGATTGCGCTCGATGACGGGCTGGGCGGCGGTCTTCGCCTGGTTGACGAACTGCCGGACGGCGCCCTGGGCGGCCCCGGTGATCAGCGGGTTGTTCAGCCCGGAGACCTTGTCGGCGACGGCCTCGAACAGCTTGAAGAGCTCCTCGGCGGCGGTTCCGGTACCCGCGCCTGCGCCCGCGTCCCGCGCTCTGCGCCGCTCCTTCTCCGCGGCGAGGTCCTCGGCGCAGGCCTCGGCCCAGGCCTCGTCGTCGACGGGAGCGTCGTGGGGGCGGTCGGTGGCCTCGCTCATGGCGGACTCTCCTGCGGCGGATGCGGGGCGTGCGGTACGGACTACCTTCGACGGTACCCGAACGGTGGTACGGCGTTCAGTGCGTCCGGGGCCACAGACCCGGGTCCGGGGTGAAGCGGATGCGGAGCACGTCCTCGGCCAGGGCGGCGCCGGAGACCGCGCAGCGGCGCAGCGCCGCGGGCAGCGGAACGATCCTGCGGTAGGGGCCCACGGTGAGCAGGAGCTCGTCGCCCCTCCGCACGAGGTCGAGCTCCCGCTTCTCGGCGCGGGGCAGCGGGACGCACCAGAGAAGCACCCCGTCCTCGGCGAGCCGGTCCTCGACGGCCCACTCGGGGCACGGGCGGGGCGGGCCCGCGGCGAAGCCGTCCGTGGCGGCGAGCCCGGCCAGGTCCTGCGGGCCCTGCGGGTCCCGGCCCAGGTGGGGCAGGGTGACCGTGGGGATCCCTGACGTCCCCCACCGCTGCGCGAAGGCGCGCTGCTGGTCGGCGATCCCGGCGACCCAGGGGTCGGCGGAGGTCTGGGGCACCGTGCGGTTCAGGACCAGGTCGCCGATGCCGATCCGGTGCAGGGCCAGGCCGAGCACCCCGGACCGCAGGGCGGAGTCGGCGGCCGGTCCCGGTTCGGCGACCAGGCGGACCCTGGTTCCCGGGGCCTCCACGACGGCCTGGACGGCCGCCAGCTCCTCGTCCCACCGGGCGGCGGCCTCGTAGAGCCACTGCGCGGGCATCGGCACCCCGGCGAGCTGGGCCAGTACGGGGCGCAGCGCGCGGGCGGCCTGGCGTTCCGCGGGGAGCAGCCGGGCGAGGTAGCGGCGCAGCTGGGCGGGGAGCGCGAGGGCGGCGACGGCCTGGTGCAGCGGTGGCATGTCGACGACCACGAGGTCGGTGGCGGGTTCGGCGGCGGCCCGCCGCAGGGCGCGGAGCAGCGCGAACTGTTCGGCGCCGGGGAGCTCGGTGAGCTCGTCGGCGGCCAGGGGGCGGGCTCCGAGCATCCCGAGGAGCGCGGACCCGCGCTCCTGGAGCGCGACGAGTTCCTGGCGGAACTCCTCGCCGGAGTCGATGCGGGCGACGCGCAGGCCGTCGGCCGGGACCGCGGGCTCGGCGGTGAGCAGCAGTACGCGCCGGCCCTGGCGGGCTGCGGCGAGCGCGGTCGCCGTGGCGACGGTGGTTCTCCCCGCCCCTCCGGGGCCGGTGACGAGCAGGGTGGGGGTGTGCATGGTGCTCCTCGCCGCGCGTGCCTGTTCCGAAGTGCGGGTGGCCGGCCCCGGGGGCCGGCTCCCTGCCCCGCCCCTCGGTCAGGCGGCCGCTTCCACGCGCTTCTTCAGGCCCGTCAGCGCGCGGTCGATGATGACCTTCTCCGCCTTGCGCTTGATCATGCCGAGCATCGGGATCTTGACGTCCACGGTCAGCTGGTAGGTGACCTCGGTACGGGTCCCGTCGCCCAGCGGCGCCAGCAGGTACGAGCCGTCCAGCTGCCTGAGCATCTGGGACTTGCTCAGGCTCCAGCTGACCACGTTCTCCCGCGGCCAGGAGTACGCCAGCGTGTGGTCGTCCTTGATCGCGCCCGCGTCCAGCAGCAGGCGGACGAGCGAGGCCCGGCCTTCGGCGTCGGTGGCGAGCACCTCGGCCTCCTTCACCTCGCCGGTCCACTCCGGGTAGCGGGCGAAGTCGGCGATCACGGCCATGACGTCGGCCGGGGACGCCTCGATCGTGATGTTCGAGCTGGTGTGTTCCGCCATCGCGGTCGCTCCTCCGGGCAGGGGGTACGTCCCAGCGGTGGCTGGGGGTGTTCGGGGAAGTGTGCGGACGGCCTGGGCCGCCGCGTGAAGGCTATCGCGCGCACGGACCTCACCACTCCAGGGCCCACGGCCTTCCGGTCGCCGCGAAGTGGCCCACGTTCACGCACTCCGTGGCGCCGATCCGCATCCGCCGGGCCAGCGGCTGGTGGACGTGTCCGAAGAGGGCGTACCGGGGCCGGGTCCGCCGGATCGCGGCGAGCAGCGCCCCGCTCCCGCGCTCGAAACGCCGCGCCACCGTGTCGTAGCAGAGCTCCGGGACCTCCGGCGGGATGTGCGAGCACAGCACGTCCACCTCTCCCAGCGCCTCGACCTTGGCGGCGTACTCCTCCTCGGACACCTCGTACGGCGTCCGCATCGGCGTCGGCAGCCCGCCGCCGACGAAGCCGAAGACCCGTCCCCCGATCTCCGTCCGCTGCCCGTCGAGCACGGTCAGGCCGGGGCCGGCGTACTCGGGCCACAGACCCGGGATGTCGACGTTGCCGTACGTGGCGTACGTCGGCCGGGGGAAGGCGGCGAACATCTCCGCGTACTGGCGGCGCACCGCGCCCTCGACCAGCAGGTCCCGGTCCCGCCCGGTCCACAGCGCCCGGGCGAAGTCGCGGGCCTCCTCGAAACGGCGCGCGGTGCGCAGTTCGACGATGCGGTCGGCGTTCTCGACGCCGAAGAGGTCGGGGAAGATACCGCGCGAGTGGTCGGCGTAGTCGAGGAAGAGGACGAGGTCACCGAGGCAGATCAGCGCGTCGGCGCCCTCCCCGGCCCGCGCGAGGGCCTCGGTGTTCCCGTGGACGTCGCTGACGACATGGACCCGCGTACCGCTCTTCGTGCCACCCATGCCGCCACCCTAGGGGCGCTTGCCCACCACGGGTAGGGGATCCGGCCAGGCGGCCGGACCTGCGGTTACTTCCGAGTCGCAAACGGGGTCGACTACTGTCGACAGCGCACGGCCGTGGCATGTGACGCACGGAACAATCGGCCGGTTCCCTCTATCCGGAACCCACTACCGGTGGGTAACGTCCGGTCGGTCCACATGGTGGCGATGGCGCCCAGAGGAGCAGCAGTCTTGCGCGAGTTCAGCCTTCCGGCTCTGTACGAGGTCCCGTCGGACGGGAACCTCACGGATCTCATCCGCCGCAACGCCGCTCAGCATCCAGACACCGCCGTGATGGGCCGCAAGGTCGACGGCCAGTGGCAGGACGTCAGCGCGAAGCAGTTCCTCGCCGAGGTTCGGGCCGCCGCCAAGGGCCTGATGGCCGCCGGCATCCAGCCGGGCGACCGGGTCGCCCTGATCTCCCGCACCCGCTACGAGTGGGTGCTGATCGACTTCGCGATCTGGAGCGCGGGCGCCGTCACCGTCCCCGTGTACGAGACCAGCTCCCCCGAGCAGATCCAGTGGATCCTCGGCGACTCCGGCGCCGTCGCCGCGATCGTCGAGTCCCCCGGGCACAGCGCGGCCGTGGCCGCGCTGCGCGACCGGCTGCCGGAACTGCGCGAGGTCTGGGAGATCGAGCAGGGCGCCCTCGCGACGCTGGAGAACGCGGGCGTCGGGATCACCGACGCCGAGGCCGACGCGCGCAGCGGCCTGGCCCATGCCGACGACCCGGCCACCATCGTCTACACCTCGGGCACCACCGGCCGCCCCAAGGGCTGCGTGCTGACCCACCGCAACTTCTTCGCCGAGTGCGGCAACGCCGTCGAGCGCCTGAAGCCGCTGTTCAAGACCGGCGAGTGCTCGGTGCTCCTCTTCCTCCCGGCCGCGCACGTCTTCGGGCGCCTGGTCGAGGTGGCAGCGGTGCTGGCGCCGATCCGGCTGGGCTGCGTCCCGGACATCAAGAACCTCACCGACGAGCTGCAGTCCTTCAAACCGACGCTGATCCTCGGCGTCCCGCGCGTCTTCGAGAAGGTCTACAACTCGGCGCGCGCCAAGGCGCAGGCCGACGGCAAGGGCAAGATCTTCGACGCGGCGGCCGAGACGGCGATCGCGTACAGCCGCGCGCTGGACACCCCGCGCGGGCCGTCCTTCGGCCTGAAGCTCAAGCACAAGGTCTTCACCAGGCTGGTCTACAGCAAGCTGCACGCGGTCCTCGGCGGTCGCGGCGAGTACGCGATCTCCGGCGGCGCCCCGCTCGGCGAGCGGCTCGGGCACTTCTTCCGCGGCATCGGCTTCACGGTGCTGGAGGGCTACGGCCTGACCGAGTCCTGCGCGGCGACCACCTTCAACCCGTGGGACAAGCAGAAGATCGGTTCGGTCGGTCAGCCCATGCCCGGCTCCGTGGTGCGCATCGCGGACGACGGCGAGGTGCTGCTGCACGGCGAGCAGATCTTCCAGGGGTACTGGAGGAACGAGACGGCCACCGCCGACGCGCTGACCGACGGCTGGTTCCACACCGGCGACGTCGGCACCCTCGACGAGGACGGCTACCTCACGATCACCGGCCGCAAGAAGGAGCTCATCGTCACGGCGGGCGGCAAGAACGTGGCCCCCGCGGTGATCGAGGACCGCATCCGGGCGCACGCGCTGGTCGCGGAGTGCATGGTCGTCGGCGACGCGCGGCCGTTCGTGGCCGCGCTGGTCACGATCGACGAGGAGTTCCTGGGCCGCTGGGCCGCGGAGCACGGCAAGCCGGCCGGGGTCACGGCCGCGGAGCTGCGCGAGGACGCGGACCTCGTCGCCGCCGTCCAGAAGGCCGTGGACGACGGCAACGCGGCGGTTTCCAAGGCGGAATCGGTGCGGAAATTCCGCATTCTGCCCTCCCAGTTCACGGAGGAGTCGGGCCACATCACGCCTTCGCTGAAGCTGAAGCGGAATGTGGTGGCGAAGGACTTCGCGGACGAGATCGACGCCCTCTACCGGGGCTAGAAGGCCGGCCGGGGATCCTCGGCGAGGACGCGGGTCATGTTCCGTTCCGCAAGCGCGGTGATGGTCACGAACGGGTTCACGCCGAGCGAACCGGGGATCAGCGAACCGTCGGTGACGTACAGGCCCCGGTAGCCCTTGACGCGGCCGAAGTCGTCGGTCGCGTCGCCGAGGACGCAGCCGCCCAGCGGGTGGTAGGTGAAGTTGTCGGCGAAGTTCCTGTTGTCGCCGAAGAGGTCGTACCGGTAGATCGTGAAGTTCGCCCGGTTCAGGCGGTCGAAGAGCTTCTTGGCCGACTGGACCGCCGGGGTGTTCTGGTCCCGGGTCCACTGGAGCTTCGCCGAGTCGCTGGCGGCGTCGTAGGTGAAGCGCCCGCGCTCCGGGTTCCTGGTGATGGCCAGGTACATCGAGATCCAGTGCTCGATGCCCATCGGCAGCGGGGCGATCTCGGCGAAGACCGGGTTCGAGGCGTTGTCCCAGTCGTCGATGCCCAGGGCGGGCATGGTGGCCTGGTTGGCGCCGACGGTGTCCCACAGGTGGTTGGCGCGGGCCGTCATGACGTTCCCGTTGGGACCCCAGCCGAGACCGACCTTGTCGTTCAGGGCGGGCAGCGTGCCGGTCTCGCGGGCGCGCAGCAGGATCTCGGTGGTGCCGAGGCTTCCGGCGCCGAGGAAGAGCTGCGCGCAGCCCAGTTCGCGGACCTGGGTGACGCGGCCGGTGGTGTCGCTGGTCCGGACGGTCAGGACGTAGCCGCCCGCCGGGTCCTGGCGTACGCCGACCACCCGCTGCATGGTCTCGATGGTGACGTTGCCGGTGCCGAGGGCCGCGGCGAGGTAGGTCTTGTCCACGCTCTTCTTGCCGTGGTTGTTGCCGTAGATGACCTCGCCCGCGAGCGCGGACCTGGTGGCGGTGCCCGCGGCCTCGCGCTTCATGTACGCGAAGTCGTAGACGTTGGGGACGAACGTCGTCTTCAGCCCGGCGTTCTGGGCGTGCTTGCGGGAGATCCGGGCGAAGCGGTACCACTCGGTGGACTCGAACCAGGCCGGGTCGATGTCGTTGACGCCGAGCATGGCGCGGGCCCGGGGGTAGTAGGTGCCGTACATCTCGTCGGCGTCCACGCGGGGCATGACCTCGGCGAAGTACGAGCGCTTCGGCGTGGGGGCCATGCCGCCGTTGACCAGGGAGCCGCCGCCGACCCCGCGTCCCACGTACACGGACATGTCCCCGTAGTTCACCCGGTCCAGGACCCCGGGGTACGGGCTGATGTCGCGGTTGACCACGTCCAGCCAGAGGAACTGCGCGAGCGGGGCCTCGGTGCGGTTGCGGTACCACATGGAGCGCTGGTCGGGCGCGGAGGTGGACGGGAAGATCTTCCCGTCGGACCCGGGGGTGTCCCAGAGCCGGCCCATCTCCAGGACGACGGTGCGGACGCCGGCCTGCCCGAGGCGCAGCGCGGCGACGGCCGATCCGTAGCCCGAGCCCACGACGATGGCGGGGGCGTACGTCGCGGCCGCGGGTTCGGCGGCCGCCGCGGACTGCGGACCGATGCGGGTGAAACCGAGGGCGGCCGCGGTCTGGAGGGCGCCGAGACCGAGTAGGTGACGGCGCGTCAGTTTTGGTGTCATGGCCGCATCATGAGCGGGTCCCGCCCAACCAGCCATAACCCGCACTGACACGCTTCTGAGTAACAGTCAGACATGGCTCGACGGTAGGCGGGGCCCGTCCCGGGCCGTGCGAATTGATCGACTCCGCCCGCGATCAGGCCCTCAGGAGCGATAATCCCCCTCCTCGCCGAAGGGGATCCCGGCCACGCGCGACGTGAGCACGCGCTGCGCGCGCGTCCCGCGGGCCCTGCGCGAGCGCGCTACAGCAGCTCGCGCAGGCGCTCCGCCAGCAGGTCCCAGCGCCACTTCTCCTCGACCCAGGCGCGGCCCCGGGCACCCATGCGCTCGCGCAGGTGCGGATCCCGGAGCAGGGCGACGACGCGCTCCGCCGCGTCGTCGGGGGAGCCGCCGGGGACCACCCAGCCCGTCTCGCCGTCCAGCACCGCGTCCGGGGCTCCGCCCGAGTCGCCCGCGACGACGGGCAGACCGGTGGCGGAGGCCTCGAGGTAGACGATGCCCAGGCCCTCGACGTCCAGACCGCCCCGCCGGGTCCGGCAGGGCATCGCGAACACGTCACCCGCGCCGTAGTGGGCGGGCAGTTCCGCCCACGGCACCGCGCCCGTGAAGACCACCGAGCCGGCGACCCCCGTCGAGGCGGCCAGCTTCCGCAGCTCCCCCTCGTAGGGGCCGCCGCCCACCACGAGGAGCACCGCGTCCGCCACCTCCGCCAGGATCCGCGGCATCGCCTCGATCAGCGTGTCCTGTCCCTTGCGGGGGACGAGGCGCGAGACGCACACGATCACCGGCCGGTCCGACAGGCCCAGCCGGGCCCGGACGGCGGCGCCGCCCGATCCCGGGTGGAAGGTCTTCTCGTCCACCCCCGGCGGGAGCTGCTCCATCCGCGCGGCGGCCCGGTCCGTCAGGGCCGGGGCGATCCGTGAACGCGTGTACTCCCCGAGGTAGGTCAGCGTGTCCGTGCCCTCGCCGATCCGCCGCAGCAGCCGGCGCGCCGCCGGCAGCTGCGCCCAGCCCGCCTCGTGCCCGTGCGTGGTCGCCACGATCCGCCGCGCACCGGCCCGGCGCAGCGCGGGTCCCATCAGGCCCAGGGGGGCGGCCGCGCCGAACCACACCGACTCGCAGCCGTGTTCGCGCAGCAGGTCCACCGCCCGCCGGGTCACGCGCGGGGTGGGCAGCAGCATGGTCGCGCGGTCGCGCACGACCTGGAACGGCTGTTCCGCGTCGAAGGCCGCGGTGGCTTCCCTGCCTTCGGCGGAGCGCTTCCAGGTGGAGGCGTAGACGACGACCCGGTCGGGGTCCAGCCGCAGGGCCATGTTGTGGAGGAAGGCCTGGATGCCCCCCGGCCGCGGCGGGAAGTCGTTGGTCACGATCAGCGTCTTGTGCATCGCTTCGCGACCCTACCGGAGCTACCGGAACTCCTGGCGCAGCTCCTGCTGCCAGGCCCGGGTCAGTCCGTCCGTGTCCGTCCCGAGCCCCTCCCCCAGCGCCGCGGGCAGCGAGGTGCGGCCGGCCTCCTCGTAGAGCGTCACGAGCGCGGCGTCCCCCCACCTGCGCGCGATGAGCCCGCAGACCAGCCAGGAGCCCTCGTAGGCCCGCGCCAGCGCCTCCGCGTCCCCGCCGAAGGTGAAGGCCGCGTCGTCGGGCAGGGAGCCCGGCAGGTCGCCCCGGCGCACCGCCCGGGCGAGCGCCGGCGCGGCCTCGGCCGCCGTGCGGACGCCGCCCCGGTACGCCGCCCAGTCCGCGAAGCCCTCGGAGAGCCACAGCGGGGTCTTCGCGGTGGTCGCCGCGCGGGTGGCGACGTGGGTGGTCTCGTGGGTCAGGATGACCTGGCGGCCCTCCGCCGTGAGCCCGCGGTACCCCTCCGGGTTGACCACCACGCGGTCGGCGGGGGCCGGGCCGCCCCCGGTCCGTCCGGTGGTGACGGCGCCCAGGCCCCGGTACTCGTCGGCCGGGCGGCCCAGCAGCGCCGCCATCGCGTCCAGCGACCCGGGGACCAGCACCACCACCCGACCCGCCCACGGGCGCGGCCAGGCGGCGCTCACCGCGGGCACCGCCGCGTCCGCCTCGGCGGCGACGGCGGACAGCGCCTCGGGGCTCTGGCCCGGGCCGCCGAGCACCAGGGCGTGCGCCCCGCGCTCCACGGTCACCGGGCCCTGGTCCCACAGCTGCGGCGGGGCGCCGGGCGCGGGCCGGTCGGCGGTCACCGTCCAGGCTCCGCCCCCGTCGCCGGAGGCGGCGGGAGCGCCCGGGCCGTCGGCGGCGCGCCGGGTGAGCTCGACCTCGCGGGCCGAACCGGCGGGGGCCGCGTCGTAGCCGGTGAGGCGGTAGCGCAGCTCGGCGCGCGCGAAGGCCCGTACGCCGTCCTCGCGGACCGAGGAGACCTCGTACGACCAGTCCTCCAGCGGGATCGCCGCGAGAGGGGCGGGCGGGGCCGCCGACCAGGCGGCGACGGCCCGGCGGACCGCCCGCTCCGTGGCGGAGACGGCCGGCGCGGAAACGGAACCCGAAGCGGAACCGGCGCCGGAGCCCGGGGCGCAGCCCGCGAGCGGTACGGACAGCAGCAGCGCCAGCGCCGGGGCCAGCGCGCGTGCGCACGGACGGCGGCGCCCGGGAAGGGGGCGCGGGCGGTGGAGGCGGGGACGGTCCTGACCCGGGAACATCAGCCGATCGTACGCAGAACGCCCTTCAGGGCCGGGTCACCGAGGACACCGGCATCATCCCGACCGGGTCGTAGCGCACCCGCGCCCCCGGGTACGGGGCGTGCACCACCTGGCCGTTGCCCACGTACATGCCCACGTGGCTGGCGTCGGAGCGGTACGTCACGAGGTCCCCGGGCCGCGCCTGCGAGAGCGGCACCTGCCGCCCCGCGTGGCGCTGCGCCTGCGAGGTCCGTGGCAGCGAGACGCCGGCCTGGCGGTAGGACCACACCATCAGCCCGGAGCAGTCGAACCCGGAGGGGCCGGTGGAACCCCACACGTACGGCCGTCCGACCGCCGAGCGGGCCGCCATGACGGCGGTCGCGGCGCGGCCCGAGGAGGGGCCGAGCGAATCCGGGACGGACAGGTCCGGCAGGGCGTCGGGGCGGCCGCCGGAACGCGAGGCGCGCTCGAAGTCGGCGCGCTCCCCGGTGGGCATGGCGTTCAGCAGCCTGCGGGCGGCGGCGAGCTTCGCGGTGACGGCCCGCTTCTCCCGCGCCACGTCGGCGCGCAGCACGTCGAGTTCGGCGAGCTTGCGGGAGGCCTCCTCGCGCTCCTGGCCGAGCCGGCGCTGCTCGGAACGCAGTTCGTCGAGCTGCCGGGCCTGACGGCCGGTCAGCCGGTCGAGGGCGGACGCCCTGGCGAGGTACTCGTCGGGGTCGTCGGAGAGCATCAGCTCGACCGCGGGGTCGATTCCGCCGGCCCGGTACTGGGCTCCGGCGTAGGTCCCGAGGATCCCGCGCATGGTGTTGATGCGGTCCTGGCCGCGGGCCACGGCGTCCTGGACGCGGCCGACTTCGGTCCGGAGCCGGTCGGCCTTCTCGCCCGCCCGGTTGTAGCGCTCGGTGGCCTGTTCGGCCTCCTCGAAGAGCTGGTCGACCTGGGCGCGGGCGCCCGCGGAGGGCTCCTGCGGCAGACCGGGTGCCGCGCTCGCCGGTGCGCCCGTCAGGGCGACCGCGGCGCTCGCCGCCGCGGCGGTGAGGACGGTGACCTTCGTGTTCCGGTCGAGGACGCTGGGCCCGGACCGGCGATGGGACGCCACGTGAAACCGCTCCCTTCCGCTGCGCGGGCCCCGGGTCCGCCCTCCGTGGACGGCCGTGTGCCGGGGTTCCGCGCTGGCAGACAGTAACCGCGCCGCGACGCACCGGCCAACGGCCTCCGGCGGGCACACACAGTGACGCCCCACCGGAGACGCAGGTCACCGGCGGGGCGTGTGGTCAGAGCGGGGCCTCGGAATTCGCCCGGATGGGCGGTGTGCGGCGTGCCCTGTGGGGTGCGGGGGCGTCAGCTGCCGACGCGGACCCCGTAGGCGAATCCGCTGAGGGAGCCGTACAGGATGCCGGCGCTCGGGTTGGCGGCGTGGAAGACCTTGCCGTTGCCCGCGTAGAGCCCGACGTGCTGGAGGTTGGAGTAGAAGACGAGGTCACCGGGCTGGAGCTCGCTCAGGCTGACCTTCGGGCCTTCCTTGACCTGGTCGAAGGTGGTGCGCCCGATGGTGATCCCGGCCTGCCGGTAGGCCCACTGCGTGAGGCCGGAGCAGTCGAACGCGTTCGGGCCGGTGCCGCCGCGGACGTAGGTCCCGCCGTTCTTGGTCACGGCGGCCCGCAGTGCGTCCGCGGCCCGGCCGGAGCCCTTGACGTTGCTGAGCTCGGCCTGCTCGGACGCGCTGCCGCCCGCCTTCTTGGCCTCCTCCTTGAGCTGCGCGCGCTCCTGCGCGGTCAGCGTGTTGAGGAGGGCCTGGGCCTCGGCGAGCTTGTCCGTCGAGATCTTCTTCTTCTCGGCCAGTTCCTTGCGGGTGGCGTCGAGGTCGGTGAGCTTGCCGGCGGCCTCCTGGCGCTGCTGCGCGAGGCTGCGCTGCTTGGCCTGGATCTTCTGGACCGCCTCGACCTGCTTGCCGCTCAACTGCTCCAGCGTGGAGGCCTTGTCGAGGTAGTTGTCGGGGTCGGCGGAGAGGAACAGCGCGAGGGACTGGTCCATGCCGCCGGTGCGGTACTGGGCGTTGGCCATCGAACCGAGGGTGCCGCGCAGGGTGTTGAGCTCGCCCTGGCCGCGGGCCACCTGGTCCTGGAGCTGGCCGATCTCCTTCTCGAGGCTGTCCTGGCGCGTCTGGGCGCCGTTGAGCTTCTCGGTGGCCTGCTCCGCCTCTTCGTAGAGGGCGTCGACCTTGCTCTTGACCTCGTCCTTGCTCGGCTTGGCCGGCGCCGCGTTGGCGGCCTGGCCCGAGAGGACCACGGCGGCGGCCGCGGTGACGGTGAGCACGGTCACGCGAGTGCGGGTCGGCTGCTTGGGTCGACGGTGGGACGCCACGAAGGCGAGCTCCTTCTTCCTAGAGCCGCCGAAGAACGCAGCTCGGCGACACCTCCGCTATCACCCCGAATGAGTGAACTACCGCACGAAGGTTTGACCTGACCCTAGTGACCCAGCTGTGATCAGTTCAAATCCTGCCGGGAAAAAAGTTGGCCCCCGACCAGCTTCTTTACCTACAGTGCACGCTGCGTGCAGACGACTTGACGGTCCGTCCCCCCGAACACATGCCAATTCCGGCATTCGGGCCAGCAGTTACGAAACGCGCGAAAGCCGCTTCAGAAGCAAGGCGGACGTCACCGGCCGCGCCCCGGCCTTCGCCACCCCGTCGGCGACCTCGCGGTCCGTGGAGACCACGACCACCGGCCGGCCCGGCGGCTCCGCGCGCACCAGCTGGCGGATCAGCTCGTCCGCCGTCACGCCCGCCTTCGAGAACAGCACCCGCACCCCGCGCGGCGGCGCGAGCAGCACCGGGGCCGCCAGCTCGGCCCCGTCGAAGACGCAGGTCATCTCGGCGCCCGTCTGCGCGGCGAGCATCGACAGCCCGCCCAGCAGCCGCAGCCGCTGCTTCTCCAGCGGCATCGTCGGATACCCGGTCTTGGTCACGTTGTAGCCGTCGACCACCAGATGGGCCTGAGGCAGCGCCAGCAGCTGGTCCAGCAGCGCCGGGTCGGTCTCCGACAGGGCGCGCGCCGCGATGTCCTTGGGGGTCATCCGGCCCGGTTCCACCGCCTCCACCGTGTCCGCGGGCCGGGTGGAGACCGGCGGCAGCGCCAGCTCGCGGCGCAGCCCCGCCGCGGCGTCCAGCACGGTGTCCAGCAGCAGCCGCAGCCGCATGTCCTCGATGCTGCGGCCCTCGCGGGTGGCCCGGCGCGAGGTCTCGAGCGCCGTCTCCACCTCCGCGAGGCGGGACCTGAGCCGCCGGGTCTCGCTCTCGGCGGCGGCGACCCGCGCGGCCGCGTCGCCGCGGATCCCGTCGATCTCGGCGTTGATCTTGCGCAGGGCGGCGTCGCCCCGCTTCACGTCGCTGAGGGCGCTGCGCAGTTTGCGCTGAAGCGATTCCGCTTCCTTGCGGGCCGTCTCCAGCTCCGCCCGCACCTGGTCGCCGCCGGCCCGCTGCAGTTCCCGTACGTGGGCCAGCTCCTCGCGGAGCCGGTCCCTCTCGCGACGGCTCTCCTCGCCGATCCGCTCGGCGTCGGCGCGCTGCGCCTCCTCGCCCGCGGCGGCCACCAGCTTGACCCAGCCGGCCGGTCGCAGGACGTACGCGGCGGCCGCCACGTCCAGCGGATCGGCGGCGGCGGGCGGGGCGCCCGACTCCAGCGCCCCGGCCAGGTCGGTGTGCGCCTCGCGGAACTTCTCGGCGACCCGGCCCCGGAAGACGGGGTCGCCCTCCACGGCCGCGGCCATGGCGGTGCCGGCGAACTTGGCGCGCCGGGTCGGGGTGAAACGGGCGTACTGGCGCAGCTGCGCCGGCAGGTCCGCGACCGTCAGACCGCCGAAGGCGTCCGACACGAGCGCGACGACCCGGCGCCGCACGCCTTCCGGCAGCGGGCGGTCGAGCACCTCGGCGGCGTCGTCGGCCGCGTCGGCCGGCTCAGCACCGCTTGCTGGCTCCACAATCCGTCACCCCTACCGTCATTCACCTGCGGGCGGGGCTCCCTCAGGAGTCCGCGCCCGGCCTGTCCACGAGCTCGATCTGGTCCACCGCGTTGCACCAGCGGCAGCGCACCGACTCGATGGTCTCATTGACCACCTCGCGCTCCTCGACCTTGGGCTCCCCGGCGAGGTCCAGGTGGACGTACTCCACGACCTTCGACGAGCGGGTGACGTCGAAGCGCGTGAGGTTGCCGCACAGGGTGCAGCGCCACCGGGTGGTGTCGGTCGGCTGGGGAACCGTCATCGGGCCGTTCTCTCCTTCTGTCTTTTACGCGAACGTACGTACGGAGGCGGGTGCGGGCGCGCACACGCGGACGTGCGTAGCTCGTAACCCTACGGCCTGCCGCGCCCGCGGGTGGGCCCGGCTGGGTCATGCTCGATCACATGATCGTGAAGTGGCAGGCCGTACGCGAGGCCGCGCGGGGCCCGGTGATCACCCACACGCTGATCGCCGGCTGCTGCCTGGTGTTCCTGCTGAGCCCCGCGTCGGGGCTGAACCCGGTCTACGGGACGGGCGAGCGGCTGCTGGAGACGGGCACCGCGTACTTCCGGCGCTGGGGCGTGGTGCCCGACGAGCTGTTCGCCGGCTCCGGCCGGGCCCTGCTGACCCCGCTGACGGCCCTGTTCGTCCACGGCAGCTGGCTGCACCTGATGGGCAACCTGCTCTTCCTCCACGTCTTCGGCGCGATGACGGAGCGGCGCATGGGCCGGGCGAATTTCCTCTGCTTCTACGTCTGTACGGGCTACCTGGCCCTGGCGGCGTACGCGGCGGCCAACGCCTCCTCGGACCAGACCCTGGTCGGCGCGTCCGGGGCGATCTCGGCGGTCCTGGGCGCCTTCCTGTGCCTCTTTCCCGGGGCCCGGGTGACGAGTCTGTTCCCGTTCCTGTTCTTCCTCCCGCTGCGCTTCCCGGCGTGGATCGTCCTGCTGTTCTGGTTCGCCCTGCAGTGGTTCGCGGCGCAGCGGGCGGAAAGCGGCCCGGGAGTCGCCTATCTGGCGCACGTGGTGGGCTTCTCCGTGGGCTTCCTCTACGCGTGGGTGCGGTACCGGCGTGGGACTAGAGTGAGGCGACCTGTGACTGCCGGCGAGGGAGACAGCCAACCGTGATCACCGCGATCGTGCTCATCAAGACCAGCGTGGACCGGATCCCCGAGATCGCCGAGGCCATCGCGGCGCTGGAGAACGTCAGCGAGGTCTACTCCGTCACCGGTACGTACGACCTGATCGCGCTGGTGCGCGTGGCCCGTCACGAGGCGCTGGCCGATGTCATCCCGGGCCGCATCAGCAAGATCCCGGGCGTGGAGGGCACGGACACGCACGTGGCGTTCCGTACCTACTCCCAGCACGACCTGGAAGCGGCGTTCGCGATCGGCCTGGACGCGTAGGGCCTGGCCGGCCGGGACGGGGACGGGCCGGCCAGGCCCCCGGCCCCGTCCTGGCCGGCGGCAGGTGTCCGTGTTCGCCGTGTACAGCGGCCCGGGGACGCCGCGCCAGTCCCGCTGCTCCCACCCGTCGGGGGCCGGCAGGGACCAGTCCCGGCCGACGAGGACGCCCTGCCACAAGGGCAGCGGCTCGCCGAGCATGGCGCGGAGCGTCGGTACCGGGTCCCCGTACGTCATGATCCGCAGCCTGTCAGACGGCCGGGACGCAGCGGCCCTCTTCGGTGCGGTACTGCCACTTCGCGCCGTCCGCCACGAGCTCCTTGACGGCGCGGACGAACCGCTCGACGTGTTCGTCGGGGGTGCCGGCGCCGAAGCTGACGCGGATCGCGTTCAGCGAGCGCTCCCCCGGCGCCGTCTCCGGGGCTCCGCACTCGCCCTGGGCCTGCGGCTCGCTGCCGAGCAGGGTGCGCACCAGCGGGTGGGCGCAGAACAGGCCGTCGCGGACGCCGATGCCGTACTCGGCGGAGAGCGCGGCCGCGAAGTGGGAGCTGTTCCAGCCGTCCACCACGAAGGAGATGACGCCCACGCGGGGGGCGCCGTCGCCGAAGAGGGACAGGACGCGGACCGCGGGGACCTCGGCGAGACCCGCGCGGACCCTGGCGATGAGCTGCCGTTCGCGGGCCACCAGGTTCTCGAAGCCGGCCTCGTTCAGCGCCTTGCAGGCGGAGGCGATGGAATACACGCCGATGACGTTCGGGGAGCCGGCCTCGTGGCGCGCGGCCGTGGTGTGCCACTCGACGTCCACGCCGCCGTCCTCGCGGCGGGCGACCTTGCGGGAGGCTCCGCCGCCGGCGAGGTACGGCTCGGCCTCCTGGAGCCAGTCCGCGCGGCCGGCGAGCACGCCCGAGCCGAAGGGCGCGTAGAGCTTGTGACCGGAGAAGGCCACCCAGTCCACGTCGAGCTCCCGCACGGAGACGGGGTGGTGCGGGGCCAGCTGGGCGGCGTCCAGGACGATGCGCGCGCCGTGCGCGTGGGCGGCGGCGGCGAGTTCCTTCACCGGCCACAGCTCACCGGTGACGTTGGACGCGCCGGTGACGCACACGAGGGCGGGGCCGTAGGGGTCGCGGTCGGCGAGCGCCCGCTCCAGGGTGGCGACGGCCTCGTCCGGGGTGCGCGGGGCGTTGAGGTAGGTGACCCGCGCGTTCGTCCAGGGCAGCAGCGAGGCGTGGTGCTCGGTCTCGAAGACGAAGACCTGGCAGCCTGCCGGGATCACGGCGGCGAGCAGGTTGAGGGAGTCGGTGGTGGACCGGGTGAAGACCACCTGGTCGCCGGGGCGGCAGTCGAGGAACTCGGCGACCGTGACCCGGCTCTGCTCGAACAGGTCGGTGGAGAGCTGCGAGAGGTAGCCGGCGCCGCGGTGCACGCTGCCGTAGTACGGGGCGTACGCGGCCACGTCGTCCCAGACGCGCTGCAGGGCGGGGGTACTCGCCGCGTAGTCGAGGGCGGCGTAGGTGACCTCGCCGCCGGTGACGAGGGGGACGGTCACCTCACGGCCGAGGACCGCCAGCGGCTCGGCACAGGCGGGGTCGACGGAGACGGAGACGGCGACGTCGGCCGTGGCGGTGGCGGTGGCGGTGGCGGACTTCAGAGCAGCGGAGTTCAGGGCAGCGGACATGGCGGAATCTCCCGGCAGGCAGGTCTGAATGGCTTCGGTGTGCCCGTACGCGGGTACGACTCGGCTCGGCGGCCGGGGACCGGGGTACGGGAAGTCCTCGGACGGCTCCGGGTGCACGGAAGTGACCCTTGGTCCGAGGGTGGAAGAGGGGGCTGAGTCGCCCTATCGCATTCGCTTGCTCACGGAAACGCTCCTCGAGAGACCAGGACCCCTGGTGTCGAGGGATCCGCGCTTGCCGTAGGCCTTGCTGCCTACGACCTGGTCATCACCCGGGGCACCCCGCCACGGAAGGAGGGTTGCCGGACAGCAAGCCGGGGCCTAAACGCTGTCACTCGTGACCTGTTCAGCATCCTGCCACACGATCCCCCCGGCGCGGGACCCCGGTCCGAATGGCGGACCGGGGCCGTGGCGCGAAACGATCAGTCGGAATCAGGCGCTCCGGGGGGCCCGGAGCCACCGGACCGCTCCTACGCGTTGCTCGCCGCCACCCAGCGCTCCAGCGCCGCCAGCGCCGCACCCGAGTCGACCGACTGGGCCGCACGGGCGACTCCGGCCGCGAGCTGCTCCTCCAAGGTGCCCGTACCCGGGTCCAGTGCCACCAGGGCCGCCGCCGAGTTCAGCAGGACCGCGTCGCGGACCGGTCCGGTCTCCCCGGCCAGCAGGCGGCGGGCCACGTCCGCGTTGAACGCGGGGTCCCCGCCGCCCAGCGCGGACACGTCCACCAGGGAGATGCCCACGTCGCGCGGGTCGAAGGACTGCTCGGAGACCTTCCCGTCGCGCACCCACCACACCCGTGAGGTGGCGGTCGTGGTCAGCTCGTCCAGACCGTCGTCACCGCGGAACACCAGCGCGGACGAGCCCCGCTCGGCGAGCACGCCCGCCACGATCGGGGCCACCCGGGCATCGGCGACACCGGTGGCCTGGGCCCGCACCCGGGCCGGATTGGTCAGCGGGCCGAGGAAGTTGAAGGTGGTGCGGATGCCCAGTTCCTTGCGCGCGGCCGCCACGTGCCGCAGCGCGGGGTGGAACTTCACGGCGAAGCAGAAGGTGATCCCGGCCTCCTCCGCGACCCGCACGACCCGCTCGGGGGTGAGGTTGAGGTTGACGCCGAGCTGCTCGAGGACGTCCGAGGACCCGCTCGCGGAGGACGCGGCCCGGTTGCCGTGCTTGACCACCTTCGCCCCCGTGCCGGCCACCACGAGCGCCGACATCGTGGAGATATTCACCGTCTTGGCCCCGTCGCCGCCCGTGCCGACGATGTCCACCGTCCGGCCCGGCACCTCGATCAGGTTGGCGTGGCCGTACATGGCCCGCACCAGGCCGTTGATCTCCGCGACCGTCTCGCCCTTGGCCCGCAGCGCGACCGCGAAACCGGCGATCTGGGCGTCGGTGGCCTCTCCGCGCATGATCCGGTCCATCGCCCAGGCCGTGTCGTCGGCGCTGAGGTCCCGGCCGGTCAGCAGGGCGTCGAGGAGGCCCGGCCAGCCGCGGGCCGCCACGCTGTCGCCGCCTGCCGGGGTCACAACGTTCATGGTCCGCTCCTGCTGCTGGTCGGCCGTCCGATGCCGGGGCCCACGTCGAATGGGAAGGGCTTCAGCCTATCCAGCCCAGGAGACGGCAAAGAGCCCCGTCCAGACGCTGGACGGGGCTCCCGCTGTGGCGACACCAGGACTGACCGGAATCAGTCCCTCGAACGATCAGACGATCAGACAGTGACGCAGGGGATCAGTGGTGGCCGTGGCCGCTCTGGATCTCCTTGTACTCCTCCACCGTGGGCTTCGGAATCTGGTGGTTCTCCCCGTAGTAGCCCTTGTTGAGCTTCACGCGGAGCTTCTCGATGCGGCCGACCTTGCGCTCGACACCGTTCTCGTCGACCAGCGGGCCGATCTCGGCCGGCTCGTACTGCTCGTACGAGGTCAGCGTGTGCAGCTGGCCCTGCGAGAGCGGCTCGTGGACCTCGACGAACTCACCGTGCGGCAGGCGCTTGATGATGCCGGTCTCGCGACCGTGCAGCACCTTGTCCCGGTCCCGGCGCTGGAGGCCGAGGCAGATCCGCTTGGTGATGACGAACGCGATGACCGGACCGACGAAGAACGCGATGCGGGCGAACCAGGTGATCGAGTTGATCGACAGGTGGAAGTACTGCGCGAACATGTCGTTTCCACCGGCGATCAGCAGGACGACGTACCACGTCAGCCATGCCACACCGAAGCCCGTGCGGGTCGGGGCGTTGCGCGGGCGGTCCAGGATGTGGTGCTCGCGCTTGTCGCCGGTGACCCAGGACTCGATGAACGGGTACACCGCGATCGCGGCCAGGACCATCGGGAAGATCACCAGCGGGATGAACACGCCCAGGACGAGCGTGTGGCCCCACAGGTTGATCTCCCAGCCGGGCATGGCACGGATCAGGCCCTCGGAGAAGCCCATGTACCAGTCGGGCTGCGCACCGGTGGACACGTTGTCCGGACGGTACGGGCCGAGCGCCCAGATCGGGTTGATCGAGGCGATCGCCGCGATGGCCGCGATGACGCCGAAGACCAGGAAGAAGAAGCCTCCGGCCTTGGCCATGTAGACCGGGAGCAGCGGCATGCCGACGACGTTCTTCTCGGTCTTGCCGGGGCCCGCGAACTGGGTGTGCTTGTGGTAGAAGACCAGGATCAGGTGGGCCACCAGCAGGCCCATCATGATGCCGGGCAGCAGCAGGATGTGGACCGAGTAGAACCGGGACACGAAGTCGCCGCCGGGGAACTCGCCGCCGAAGAGGAAGAACGACAGGTACGTGCCGACGACCGGCACGGACAGGAGCGCGCCCTCCATGAAGCGGACACCCGTGCCCGAGAGCAGGTCGTCCGGCAGGGAGTAACCGGTGAAACCGGTGAACATGCCGAGGACCAGCAGCAGGAAGCCGAAGATCCAGTTGACCTCGCGCGGCTTGCGGAAGGCGCCCGTGAAGAAGACGCGCATCATGTGCACGAGCATCGCGGCGACGAAGATCAGCGCCGACCAGTGGTGGATCTGCCGGATGAGCAGACCGCCGCGGATGTCGAAGCTGATGTCGAGCGTCGACTTGAACGCCTCCGACATCAGGACGCCCTGCATGGGCACGTACGAGCCGTCGTAGACGACCTCGTTCATGCTCGGGTGGAAGAACAGCGTCAGGTACACACCCGTGAGGATGAGGATGATGAAGCTGTAGAGGCAGATCTCACCGAGCATGAAGGACCAGTGGTCCGGGAAGATCTTGCGCATGTTGGCCTTGGCCAGGCTGTAGATGCCCAGCCGGCCGTCCGCCCAGTCGGCTACGCGCTCGCCGGCCGGAGCTTTGCGCTCGGTTTTGGTGGCAGTGCTCATCCGCGCTCCCAGAATGCAGGACCGACGGGCTCTTCGAAGTCGCCGAGCGCCTCGAGGAAACCTTCGTCATTGACGCCGATCCGCAGCTGCGGGAGCGCGTGACCAGCCGGGCCGAAGATGACTCGGGCGCCGTCGGAGAGGTCGAAGGTGGACTGGTGGCACGGGCAGAGCACGTGGTGCGTCTGCTGCTCGTACAGGCTGATCGGGCAGCCGACGTGGGTGCAGATCTTCGAGTAGGCCACGATGCCGTCGTGGGACCACTCCAGCTCCTGCTTGTCCTTGATGTCCTCCGGCTTGATGCGGACGATCATCAGGGCAGCCTTGGCGATCTGCTTCTGGAAGTCGTGCTGGTCCTCTTCCAGGCCTTCCGGCATGGCGAAGGTCAGCGAACCGACGGGCACGTCCTCGGGACGCAGCGGCTCGTTCGTGTTCTGGTTGATGAGCAGCTTGCCCTTGGCCCAGATCGTCTTGCGGAGCTTGTCCTCGGGCAGCGGGCCCAGGTCGCGCAGGATCACGACGGCGGAGAGCGGCAGCAGGGCCAGCGCACCGAACATCGTGTTGCGGATCAGCGGGCGGCGGCCGATGGCCGACTCGCGCGCGCCGTCCGCGAAGTCCTGCATGACCTGCGCCTTGACCTCGGCCGGGGCCGCGATCTCGTGACGCTCGGCGGCGACCTCCACGTCGGACATCAGGGTGCGGGCCCAGTGGACCGCGCCCGCGCCGATGCAGAAGAGGGCCGTACCGAGGGTCATGCCCAGGGCGAAGTTGAGTCCGCTCACCTTCCCGACGGGGAAGATGAAAACGATCTTGTCGACGGGGATGGTCACGAACGCGGTGATGAACCCGATCGTGGCCAGCATCGACAGGGTGAACAGGAGGGCCACCGTGCGCTCGGACCGCTTCGCGGCCCGCTCGTCGATGTCCTGGATGCGCGGCCTGTGAACCGGGAGGCCCGGGTCGGCGAACGGGTCGTCCGCCAGTGCCACGCCACCGTGGTGCGCGTCGCCCTGCTCGCTCGGCAGGTGCTTCTCTTCGGGAATGTCTTGGCTACTCATGACTTCTTGGCCTTAGCGGTGTGGGCCGCGACCCAGACGGCGACAGCGATCAGCGCACCCAGACCGAAGATCCAGCCGAACAGACCCTCGGAGACGGGGCCGAGGCCACCGAGCTTGAGGCCACCGGGGCTGGTCGACTTCTCGCCGTTCACGTTCTGGATGTACGCGATGATGTCCTTCTTCTGCTTCTCCGGCATGGTCGTGTCGGGGAAGGAGGGCATGTTCTGCGGGCCGGTGATCATGGCCTCGTAGATGTGCTTCGGTTCGACGCCCTCGAGGTTCGGGGCGTACTTGCCGGTCGTCAGAGCGCCGCCCTCGCCGGTGAAGTTGTGACACTGCGCGCAGTTGTTGCGGAACAGCTCACCACCCTTGGCGATGTCTGCACCCGCCGGGTCGTACTGCTTCTCGGTCGGCACGCTGGGGCCGGCTCCGAGGGACGCGACGTACGCAGCCAGCTGGTCGGTCTGCGCCTGGGTGTAGATGACGGGCTTCTTCGGCACCTGGGCGCCGGGCTGCTGGGCGGGCATACGGCCCGTGCTCACCTGGAAGTCGACGGCTGCGGAGCCGACGCCGACCAGGCTCGGGCCGTCAGAGGAACCCTGACCGCCGGTTCCGTGGCAGCTTGCGCAGCCGACGGCGTAGAGCTTCTGGCCCTCCTCGATGGCGAGGGACTGGGCGGTTTCGTCCGCCTGCGCATTGCCCGCGGGCGCGAAGGCGGCGTACAGCCCCCCGGTGACCGCGAGCGCGAAGAGTAGAACGACGACCGCCGCCAGCGGATGGCGTCGTCGTGCGGAGAGCTTTTTCACGGATTACCCCGGTGTCAGGATCTTCTGCGTCGGTGTGCCTGGATGGAGTGCCGGGCCGGGCCCGGCGACGTGTTCGCTACTTGATCAGGTAGATCGTCGCGAAGAGGCCGATCCAGACGACGTCGACGAAGTGCCAGTAGTAGGACACGACGATGGCCGACGTGGCCTGTTCGTGGGTGAACCTCTTGGCCGCGTACGTCCGGCCGAGGACCAGCAGGAAGGCGATGAGACCGCCCGTCACGTGCAGCCCGTGGAAACCGGTGGTCAGGTAGAACACCGATCCGTACGGTCCGGACGAGAGGGAGATGCCCTCGTGCTTGACCAGCTCGGTGTACTCGAACACCTGGCCGCCAATGAAGATCGCACCCATGACGAACGTGATGATGAACCACGTCCTGAGCTTCTTCACGTCACCGCGCTCGGCGGCGAATACGCCGAGCTGGCAGGTGAGCGAAGACAGCACCAGGATCGTCGTGTTCGTCGCCGAGAACGGAAGGTTCAGGAAGTCAGCCTGTTCCTTCCAGTACTCGGGTCCTGTCACGGATCGCAGGGTGAAGTACATCGCGAAGAGGGCCGCGAAGAACATCAGCTCGGAACTCAACCAGATGATGGTTCCGACGCTGACGAGGTTCGGCCGGTTGACCGTCGGGTGCGCGTGCCCGGTATCTACTGTCGTTGCTGTCGCCACGACCGACATTATGTCGGTCCCTTATCCCGCCCTCACCCCGGGGGGTGCCGTTCGGAGTGTCAGGGCCGTGTGCAAGGCCCGAACGGCCCATCAGATCGGCTCCGGGAAGTCTTCGCGGGATCTGCGGGCGAGGCTGCGCGAACCGATGTTGACACCGGGCCGGACGGAGTAGCATCCCGCGCAACATCAGCGTTTTTCACGGGACACGTGGAGGAACGAAATGCGGGCGACTGCGCGGGTTCTGGTCTACAGCGACGACGCGGGCACCCGGGAGCAGGTGCGGCTGGCGGCCGGGCGCAGGCCGGCCGCGGACCTGCCGCCGGTGGAGTTCCTGGAGTGCGCCACGCTGGACGCCGTGTTGAGCCAACTGGACGCGGGTGGCATCGACGTGTGCGTGCTGGACGGCGAGGCGGTCCCGGCCGGCGGAATGGGCGTGTGCCGGCAGATCAAGGACGAGATCTTCCGGTGTCCGCCGGTCCTGCTCCTGATGGGCCGTCCGCAGGACGCCTGGCTCGCCACGTGGAGCCGCGCGGACGCGGCCGTCACCCTTCCGGTGGATCCGGTGGACTTCGCGCAGTCCCTGGCGGGCCTCCTGCGCGCACGGCTCTCCCCGGCGGCGTAGGAGCCCCGTACGGCCCCTGCCGGGGCGCGAGGGACCTCGTGGGGTCCCCTGCGCCCCGGCAGGGGCCGTACGGGCTCTCCTGCCCCGGTGGTTACACCTGGGGGCGCAGGCGCGCCCGGTCGACGGGGCTGCGGCCGTCCTGGGTGTCCTTGAGGAGGGCGCTGCCCTGGCGCCAGTCCTTCCAGTCGAGGTTCCAGTCGCCGTAGCCGTTGCCGAAGTTGTCCATGTCGTCGCCGATGCTGTTGATCACCTTGACGATGTCGCCCTCGGTGATGTTCTCGTAGAACCAGGCGGCGTTGCCCGTGCTCATGCCGGTGCAGCCGTGGCTGACGTTCTCGTAGCCCTGGGAGCCGACGGACCACGGCGCGGCGTGGACGTATTCACCACTCCAGGTGACGCGGGTCGCGTAGTAGACGGGCAGGTTGTAGTACTCGCTGCCCCCGATGCCGACCGTGTCGCCGCGCATCTGCACGTAGTACTGCTTGCCGAGGACCACCTTGATGCCGTTGCGGGTGGAGAAGCCCGGCTTTCCGGTGGTCACCGGAATGGTGTTGATCACTTCTCCGTTGCGCTTGAACGTGAGGGAGTGCGAGGCGGCGTCGGTGGTGACCTCGACGCGGTCGCCGATCTCCAGCTTCAGCGGCTTCGAGGCGGCTCCGTGGAACTCGTCGGAGATCTTGACGCCCTCCAGGTTGCTCCGGACGGACACGGTGGTGTTGGCGGGCCAGTAGTCCTTGGGCCGGTAGTGGAGCGTCTTGTCGTCCACCCAGTACCAGGCGCCGACGGCCTCGGACGGGGCGTCGACGATCAGGCCCCGTTCGATGACGGCGCGGGCGGCCTTGTCCTTCACGGGTTCGTTGAGTTCGGCCGTGAGGGGCTGGCCGACGCCGTACTTGCCCTCCTCCGGGCCGAATTCGACCTTGAGGACCTTCTTGGCCGGGGTGGTGTCGAAGGCGAGCCTGCGCTGCCCCGGCGCCCCGCGTTCGTCCTCGGTGCTGACGGTGACCTCGTAGCGGACGCCGGCGGCCATCGGCGCGGTGCTGTGCCAGCGGTCGCCGGCGGCGGACAGCTCACCGGCGAGCCGGCGGCCGTGGGTGTCCACGGCGTTCACGTCGGTGATGCGGCCCTCACCGCTCTTGGCGGTGACCTCCAGGGGCCGGTCCGGATCGACGGGGCGACTCCCGGCGGACTGGTTGAAGGCGACCTGATCGCCCGCGTCGTAGGGGCGGGCAGACAGCGGGTTCTTGTCGCCGGACCCGCATGCGGTGGCGCCGGCCCCGAGGGACGCGACCAGCAGGGAGCAGCCGATGACCGTCCAAAGACGCGGTGACTGGTTCATGGAGTCAACGCTATGAAGATATGACAAATACGGCGCGCGGGATGACTGCAAACGAGGGGCCCGGACTCCTCCATCGGAGGTGTCCGGGCCCCTGGTCCCACTCCCCGGCCGCCGCCTGGGCGGCGGCCGCGGGTGCGGTTGCGGCTACTGGTTCTGGTTCTCGCCGCGGTAGTACTCGTACACCCAGCCCCACAGGCCGATCAGGATGAGGGGGGCCGAGAAGTACATGAGCCACCATCCGAAGATGACGCCCATGAAGGCGAACGCGCCGCCGATGGCCAGCGAGAGCGGCTGCCAGCTGTGCGGGGAGAAGAAACCGAGCTCGCCCGCCTCGTCGGCCACGTCGGCCTCGAGGTTGTCCTGGGCCATCTCGTCCACGCGCTTGGCCGTGAAGGCCAGGTAGTAGCCGATCATGACGCTCAGGCCGAAGGCCAGGAAGAGCGCGGTGGTACCGACGGGCTCCTTCGACCACACGCCGTACACGACGGCCATGATCAGGATGAAGAAGGAGAGCCAGAGGAACATCTTGCCCTGGATCTTCACTTGCCGGCCTCCTTGCCGCCGGTGACTGCCGCGGTGCCGGCGCCGTGGTCCGCGAGGTGGTCGAGGGCCGCGATCTCCGGGTGGTGCAGGTCGAACGCCGGGGACTCGGAACGGATCCGCGGCAGGGTGAGGAAGTTGTGCCGCGGCGGCGGGCAGGACGTCGCCCACTCGAGCGAACGGCCGTAACCCCACGGGTCGTCGACCTCGACCTTCTTGCCGTACTTGGCCGTCTTCCAGACGTTGTACATGAACGGAAGCATCGACAGGCCGAGCAGGAACGAGCTGATCGTGGAGATCGTGTTCAGCGTGGTGAAGCCGTCGGCCGCGAGGTAGTCCGCGTAACGGCGCGGCATGCCCTCGACACCCAGCCAGTGCTGCACCAGGAAGGTCCCGTGGAAGCCGGTGAACAGCGTCCAGAAGGTGATCTTGCCGAGGCGCTCGTCCAGCATCTTGCCCGTCATCTTCGGCCACCAGAAGTGGAAGCCGGCGAACATCGCGAAGACCACGGTGCCGAAGACGACGTAGTGGAAGTGCGCGACGACGAAGTACGAGTCGGAGACGTGGAAGTCCATCGGGGGCGAGGCCAGGATGACGCCGGTCAGACCACCGAAGGTGAAGGTGACCAGGAAGCCGATCGTCCAGAGCATCGGGGTCTCGAAGGACAGCGAGCCCTTCCACATGGTGCCGATCCAGTTGAAGAACTTCACACCGGTCGGTACCGCGATCAGGAAGGTCATGAAGGAGAAGAACGGCAGCAGCACACCGCCGGTGACGTACATGTGGTGGGCCCACACCGTCACCGAGAGGCCGGCGATCGAGATCGTCGCGGCGATCAGGCCGATGTAACCGAACATCGGCTTGCGCGAGAAGACCGGGATGACCTCGGAGACGATGCCGAAGAACGGTAGCGCGATGATGTACACCTCTGGATGTCCGAAGAACCAGAAGAGGTGTTGCCACAGCAAGGCGCCGCCGTTGGCCGCGTCGAAGACGTGCGCACCGAACTTCCGGTCGGCCTCCAGCGCGAAGAGCGCGGCGGCCAGCACCGGGAAGGCGAGCAGGACCAGGACACCGGTCAGCAGCACGTTCCAGGTGAAGATCGGCATGCGGAACATCGTCATGCCGGGGGCGCGCATGCAGATGATCGTGGTGATGAAGTTGACCGAGCCGAGGATCGTGCCGAAGCCCGAGAAGGCCAGACCCATGATCCACATGTCGGCGCCGATACCCGGCGAGCGGACGGCGTCCGACAGCGGGGAGTAGGCGAACCAGCCGAAGTCGGCGGCACCCGAGGGGGTGACGAAGCCGGCCACCGCGATGGTCGAGCCGAAGAGGTACAGCCAGTACGCGAACATGTTCAGCCGCGGGAACGCCACGTCGGGCGCGCCGATCTGCAGCGGCATGATCCAGTTGGCGAAACCGGCGAACAGCGGGGTCGCGAACATCAGCAGCATGATCGTGCCATGCATGGTGAACGCTTGGTTGAACTGCTCGTTCGACATGATCTGCGTGCCCGGACGGGCCAGCTCGGCGCGCATGAAGAGCGCCATGATCCCGCCGATGATGAAGAACACGAACGAGGTGACCAGGTACATCGTGCCGATGGTCTTGTGGTCGGTCGTGGTCATCCACTTCACGACCACGTTGCCCGGCTGCTTGCGCCGCACCGGCAGCTCGTTCTCATACGAGTCGGCGGCGGCACCCTGAGATTCGTTGAGGATGCTCACAGTTTGTTCACTTCCGCATTCCGGGCCGGGTCGGTCTGCTGGATGCCGGCCGGGAGGTAGCCGGTCTGACCCTTCTCCGCCAGCTCCTTCAGGTGCGCCCGGTACGCCTCGGGCGAGACCACCTTGACGTTGAAGAGCATCCGGGAGTGGTCGACTCCGCAGAGTTCGGCGCACTTGCCCATGAAGGTGCCTTCTTGGGACGGGACGACCTCGAAGACGTTGGTGTGCCCCGGGATCACGTCCTGCTTGAACAGGAAGGGGACCACCCAGAAGGAGTGGATGACGTCGTTCGACGACAGGATGAACCGGACCTTCTCGCCCTTGGGGAGCCAGAGGGTCGGACCCGGGTTGCCGGTCTGCGGGTTCCGGTCACCGGGGACGCCCTTGGTGTAGACGCCTTCGGCGCCCGCGGGGAAGTCCTTGGTGAAGCGGTCCGGGACGGAGGCGAGTTCCTTCGGAACCTCGCCCGCCTTCGGTGTGGCCGCGTCGCCGTCGACGTTCTCGATGTAGTTGAAGCCCCAGCTCCACTGGTAGCCGACCACGTTGATCGTGTGGGCCGGCTTGGGGGTGAGGGCGAGAAGCTTCGATTCGTCGCGCGCGGTGAAGTAGAACAGCACCGAGACGATGATGAGCGGGACCACGGTGTACAGCGCCTCGATGGGCATGTTGTACCGGGTCTGCGCGGGGACCTCGATCTTCGTCCGGCTGCGCCGGTGGAAGATGACGCTCCACAGGATCAGGCCCCACACCAGGATGCCCGTGATGAGCGCGGCCGCCCAGGATCCCTGCCACAGGGAAAGGATGCGCGGCGCCTCCTCGGTGACCGGAGTCGGCATTCCGAGGCGGGGGAAGTCTTGCCATGTATACGAGCAACCAGTGGCGGTCGCCAGGACCGCGCCCGCAGTCAGCGCCTGCAGCAGCTTCCGCCGCATCGGGCGCCGCGGCGAGCGGTCGGAGCCGTAGGGACTCACGTAGCGCCTTCCCGAGAGTCTCGGCCCGCGCGGCCGGCCGCGGCCGTATTCGGGTCGGTCGCCGGCCCTGACGCAGGCAG
This sequence comes from Streptomyces sp. NPDC006544, assembly GCF_040611715.1. NCBI lineage: Bacteria > Bacillati > Actinomycetota > Actinomycetes > Kitasatosporales > Streptomycetaceae > Streptomyces > Streptomyces sp. NPDC006544. The sequence goes on from NZ_JBEXOV010000028.1 coordinate 50,126, forward strand.
GGGTTTGGATGTTTATGCGGACCAAACCCTACTGGACGCTATTTGGGGTCGCGCGGGGAGGGTGCCCAACGCGCCGTTACTGACCCCGAAGGGATGGATCCGCCGTACGGGGGACGGCCCAACCCGCCCCGAATGGCAGCATCCGGGCGACATCTGACGGCCCCTGACCTCGGCCGGAGACCGGGCCGGCGGGGTCGCCGGTTAGCGTGACCGGATGCCGTACTTCGACACCGCGTCCGCCGCCCCGCTGCACCCCGTGGCCCGGCAGGCGCTCCAGGCCTCCCTCGACGAGGGCTGGGCCGACCCCGCCCGGCTGTACCGCGAAGGGCGGCGCGCCCGGCTGCTGCTGGACGCGGCCAGGGAGGCGGCGGCGGAGTCCGTGGGCTGCCGTCCCGACGAGCTCGCTTTCACTCCTTCGGGGACGCACGCGGTTCACTCGGGCATGGCGGGGGTGCTCGCGGGGCGCCGACGCGTCGGCGGGCACCTGGTTCACTCGGCGGTGGAACACAGTTCCGTACTGCACGCGGCGGAGCTGCACGCGGCGGGCGGCGGCTCGGTGAGCGAGGTCCCCGTGGACCGGCTCGGCCGGGTCGCGCCCTCCTCCTACGGGGACTTGGTGCGCCCGGACACCGCGCTGGCCTGCCTCCAGTCGGCCAATCACGAAGTGGGCACGCTGCAGCCGGTGGCCGAGGTGGCCGAGATCTGCGGGGCGGCCGGGGTGCCGCTGTTGGTGGACGCCGCACAGTCGCTGGGCTGGGGGCCCGTCGGGGGAGCCTGGTCCGTGCTGTGCGCGAGCGCGCACAAATGGGGCGGCCCGGCCGGGGTCGGCCTGCTGGCGGTCCGCAAGGGGGTCCGCTTCTCCCCCCAAGGGCCCTCCGACGAGAGGGAGTCGGGCCGCTCGCCCGGCTTCGTCAACCTGCCGGCGGTCGTTGCGGCGGCGGCCTCCCTGCGGGCGGTGCGGGCCGAGGCGGACGCGGAGGCCGCGCGGCTGAGGACCCTGGTCGACCGGCTGCGGCGGCGGGTGGCCCGGCTGGTCCCGGACGTGGAGGTGGTGGGCCACCCCGACCTCCGGCTGCCGCACCTGGTCACCTTCTCCTGCCTGTACGTGGACGGCGAGACGCTGCTCCACGAGCTCGACCGGGCGGACTACTCCGTGTCCTCGGGCTCCTCGTGCACCAGCTCGACGCTGACCCCGTCCCATGTCCTTCGGGCCATGGGGGTGCTGTCGGAGGGAAACGTACGGGTGTCCCTGCCGCCGGGCACCACCGCGGCCGAGGTCAACGGCTTCCTGGAGGTCCTGCCGGGACTGGTGGCGGGCGTCCGCGAACGGCTGGGCGCGACGCCGCCGCCGGTGTCGCTGCCCGAGGCGGACTCCCTGGAGCTGGACGCGCTGGGGCTCCGGTGCCCGCAGCCGGTGATCGAGCTGGCGCGGGCGATCGGGCGGGTGCCGGTCGGGGGGACGGTGACGGTCCTGTCCGACGACGAGGTGGCGCGGCTGGACATCCCGGCGTGGTGCGCGATGCGGGGCCAGCAGTACGTGGGCGAGTCCCCCCGCCCCGAGGGCGTGGCGTACACGGTCCGCCGCACGGCGTAGCCGCGCGGCGGGGCCCGTCCCCCGGCCGCCGCTCTTCCACCGCTCCCCCGGGCTTGCGCCCGGGCCCCCTCGCGGGGGTCCGGGCCTCACCCGCCGGCGAGCCGGTTCTCCCGGCGGCCGGACTGCTGCCTACGCCGCGAGGTGCGTGCGGACCTCGGCGGCCGCCTCGTCGCCGTAGGCCTTCGTGAAGCGCTCCATGAAGTGCGCGCGGGCCAGCGTGTACTCCTGGGTGCCGAGGGTCTCGATGACCAGGGTGGCCAGCATGCAGCCGACCTGCGCCGCCCGCTCGAGGCCGACGCCCCAGCCGAGCCCCGTCAGGAATCCCGCGCGGAACGCGTCGCCGACGCCCGTGGGGTCGACCTTCGCCGTCTCCTCCGGGCAGCCGACCACGACCGGGTCCTGGCCGGCCCGCTCGATCCGGACGCCGTTCGAGCCCAGCGTGGTGACGCGCGTGCCGACCTTCGCCAGGATCTCCGCGTCGGTCCAGCCCGACTTCGACTCGATGAGGCCCTTCTCGTACTCGTTCGAGAAGAGGTACGTCGCGCCCTCCATCAGGGTGCGGATGTTCTCGCCGTCCATCCGGGCGATCTGCTGCGAGAAGTCCGCCGCGAAGGGGATCCCCCGCGTCCGGCACTCCTCCGTGTGGCGCAGCATCGCCTCGGGGTCGTCCGCGCCGATCAGGACGAGGTCCAGGCCGCCCACGCGGTCGGCCACGGCCTTCAGCTCGATCAGGCGGGCCTCGCTCATCGCGCCCGTGTAGAAGGAGCCGATCTGGTTGTGGTCGGAGTCCGTGGTGCAGACGAAGCGCGCGGTGTGCAGCACCTCGGAGATCCGGACGGAGTCGGTGTCGACGCCGTGCCGTTCCAGCCAGGCGCGGTACTCGTCGAAGTCCGAGCCGGCGGCGCCGACCAGGACCGGACGGCTGCCGAGCTGCCCCATGCCGAAGCAGATGTTGGGGCCGACGCCGCCGCGCCGTACGTCGAGGTTGTCGACGAGGAAGGAGAGGGAGACCGTGTGCAGCTGGTCCGCGACCAACTGGTCGGCGAAGCGGCCGGGGAAGGTCATGAGGTGGTCGGTGGCGATGGAGCCGGTGACTGCGATGCGCACGGCGTGGATGCTCCTGCGGAGGACGGCAAGGGGGACGTTCCAAGCTACCCGGTCGCCGGGCACGTGGCCGACCGGATGAAACTACCCCGTAGTAGGTCTTTCTTCGCCCGTCGCGGCGTGCATACCGTGCCCCATGACCTACACCGATGGCTACGGTTACGCAGAGGGCGCCGCGGACGCGCGGCCCGGCTTCGCACGGCTGCTGGGCGACTGCGCCAGGATGGCCCCCCACTGGCAGGTGCCCGAGGGTCCCCGCCAGGACCGGGTGGGACCCTCGCAGATCCACGGGATCCGCGTCCCGGTGGACTCGGTACGCCTGATCGCCTCCACGGCCGCCTACGGGGACTGAGGGCCCCGGGGAACCGGATCCGCGCCTGTTCCGTCACACCCGCGTCAACCACGGCGGGACGGACAAAGGAGCGATGCGGTGACCAGCGAACAACCGGGCAGCACACCGGACACATCACGCGCCACACGACGGCGCCCGGCCTGGGCCGTCGGCTCGATCGCGGCCGCCGTCCTGCTCGCCGGCGGCGGCACCGCGTACTGGGCGTCCACCGCCCACGGCGACGGCCGCGCGGGTGACAGCGCGGCCTCCGCGCCCCGGGCCGCCGCGTCCCCGCCCGGACCCGGCATCGCTCCCGGCGAGCCCGATCCCTCCGGCGGCGGGGTCACGTACACGGCCGACGTCAAGCTTCCCGACGGCCCGGCGACCGCGCCCTCCTTCTCGGCGCGCGGCGAGGTGACCTCCGCCGACGTGGCCCGGCTCGCCGCGGCGCTCGGCCTCTCCGGCGCACCGCGGCAGAGCGGGGAGACCTGGCTGGTCGGCGAGGCCGCCGACGGCTCCGGTCCGCTGCTCACGGTGAACGACAAGGCCCCCGGGACCTGGACCTTCTCCCGGCACCAGGTGGGCGGGACCGGGGACGACTGCGTCCGCGGCAAGGACACCTGCGGCCCGGCCACCCTCCCCCAGGACGACTCCGGTGCGCGCCCCGGCGCGGCCGCCGGCACGACGCCGACGCGGGGCGCTCCCGTCTCCGAGGAGGCGGCCAAGGCCGCCGCCGCGCCCGTGCTCGCGGCCGTCGGCCAGAGCGGCGCCGCGCTGGACGCCCGGCTCGACCAGGGCTCGGTGCGCGTGGTGAGCGCCGACCCGGTGGTCGGCGGACTGCCCACCCAGGGCTGGTCCACGAAGATCGGCGTCGGGGCGGACTCGGCGGTGGTCTCGGGCAGCGGCGAGCTGACGGCCCCCGTACGGGCCTCCGAGCAGCCGGTGATCGGCGCCGTCGAGGCGCTGGCCCGGCTGAACGGCAAGGCCAAGGGGCCGTCCGGCGGCCCCCGCCCGGACCCGAGCGGCTGCGCGACGAGCGTCCCGCTGACTCCGGACACCCCGGTGGGCGCCACGGACACGCTGCCCTGCAACCCCGACCCGCGGCCGATGAAGCCGCCGCGGACGGAGTCGGTACGGGGCGCGGCGCTCGGGCTCGTCCCGGGAACGGTCGACGGGGGCCGGGGCCTGGTCCCGGCCTGGCTCTTCGAGGTGGCGGGCAAGGACGGCGGGGCGGGTCACACGGTGACCCAGCCCGCGGCCGTGGCCGAGGAGACCGGCCCGGCCACCCCGCCCGCGAAGGCACTCACGGTGCCCGGGTACGCGTACGCCGAGGCCGACCGGACGCTGACCGTGAACTTCTGGGGCGGCGTGTGCAGCACGTACGCCCTGGAGGCCCGGGAGCAGCCGGAGTCGGTGATGGTGAAGATCACGGACACCCCGACCAAGCCGGGGCAGTCCTGCGTGATGCTCGCGCAGGAGATGACGGTGACGGCCCGGCTCCAGCAGCCGCTGGGCGACCGGAAGGTGATCGACGCCACGACGGGCAAGCCGCTCCCCCGGCAGTGACCGGCACCGGCCCGTGACCGGCACCGGCCGGTGTGCGGGGGCGGCATGCGAGAGGGGCCCGCCCGCGGATGTCCGCGGGCGGGCCCCTCTCGTGGTCCTACGAGCTCAGCGGGGGCTTAGCTGAAGGAGTCGCCGCAGGCGCAGGAGCCCGTGGCGTTCGGGTTGTCGATCGTGAAGCCCTGCTTCTCGATGGTGTCGACGAAGTCGATGGACGCGCCGTGCAGGTACGGGGAGCTCATCCGGTCGGTGACGACCTTGACGCCGTCGAAGTCCTTCACGACGTCGCCGTCGAGGGAGCGCTCGTCGAAGAAGAGCTGGTAGCGCAGGCCCGAGCAACCGCCGGGCTGGACGGCGACGCGCAGCGCCAGGTCTTCACGGCCCTCCTGCTCGAGCAGGGTCCTGACCTTTTCGGCGGCGGCGTCGGACAGGAGGATGCCGTCGCTCACGGTGGTCTTTTCGTCCTGTACGGACATCTGCATTCACTCCCGAAGTGGGCGGCTCCCCGCTCGAGGCGGGGAAACGTCGGACTCTTGCCGTCGGTGGCAACGAGCGGGACCGCGGTTTCATTCCGGACCCGACGCTTGTTTCAGAAATTCCATGCTCGCACACCTCACCGGGCGGTGAGCCGGTACCACGGCGGGGCGAATTCGTCACATCGACACTATGGGCATCGTCAAACTGACATGAAGCGGCTATCATATATAACGTCAAATAGACGAGAAGTCGAAGCGATGGCTTCCGAAGTCCCTAGTCGCAGAACAGAAAGGGTGCGTGTCGTGACCACCGCCCAGCCTTTGGACGTCCAGCCGACGCCTCTTGCCCTGCTGCTGCTCGGCCGCGAAGCCGATCCCAAGAGCGAGCGCGGCGTGGAGTGTCCCGGCGACCTGCCGTCGCCCTCGGACCCGAACCTGGTGGCGCGGGCCCGCGCGGCCAAGGAGAAGCTCGGGGACAAGGTCTTCATCCTGGGCCACCACTACCAGCGCGACGAGGTCATCGAGTTCGCCGACGTCACCGGCGACTCCTTCAAGCTCGCCAAGGACGCGGCCGCCAGGCCGGAGGCCGAGTACATCGTCTTCTGCGGCGTCCACTTCATGGCCGAGTCCGCGGACATCCTGACCTCGGACGACCAGAAGGTCGTCCTGCCGGACCTGGCCGCCGGCTGCTCGATGGCCGACATGGCCACCGCCGAGCAGGTCGCGGAGTGCTGGGACGTGCTGACCGAGGCGGGGATCGCCGGCACGACGGTTCCCGTCTCGTACATGAACTCCTCGGCCGACATCAAGGCCTTCACCGGCAAGCACGGCGGCACGATCTGCACCTCGTCCAACGCCGAGAAGGCCCTGGAGTGGGCGTTCGCGCAGGGCGAGAAGGTGCTCTTCCTCCCGGACCAGCACCTGGGCCGCAACACCGCCGTCCGCGACATGGGCATGTCGCTGGACGACTGCGTCCTCTACAACCCGCACAAGCCGAACGGCGGCCTGACCGTCGAGCAGCTGCGGAACGCCAAGATGATCCTGTGGCGCGGGCACTGCTCCGTGCACGGCCGCTTCTCGGTGGACTCGGTCGACGACGTGCGCGCCCGCATCCCCGGCGTGAACGTCCTCGTCCACCCCGAGTGCAAGCACGAGGTCGTGGCGGCCGCGGACTACGTCGGCTCCACCGAGTACATCATCAAGGCGCTGGAGGCGGCCCCGGCCGGCTCCAAGTGGGCCATCGGCACCGAGCTGAACCTCGTACGCCGCCTGGCGAACCGTTTTGCCGCGCAGGACAAGGAGGTGGTCTTCCTCGACAAGACGGTCTGCTTCTGCTCGACGATGAACCGCATCGACCTGCCCCACCTGGTGTGGACCCTGGAATCCCTGGCCGAGGGCAACCTCGTCAACCAGATCCAGGTCGACAAGGAGACCGAGAGCTTCGCCAAGCTCGCACTGGAGCGCATGCTCGCCCTGTGACGCCGCGGGCCCCGCGCGGGCCCGGGCACGACCGAAGGGCCGCCCTCGGAGAGGGCGGCCCTTCGGCTTTGCGCACCGGTGCCGCGGCGCTGTCGCGGCGGTGCCGCCTCAGACGGTGACCGGGTCCTCGTCCTCCGCGGCGGCGGACGGGGAGGGGACCACCGTCAGGCGGGCCCGGCGCTTCGCGCGGCGGCGCTCCTTGCGGAGTTCCAGCATCGCGTAGAGGGTCGGCACCAGGAGCAGCGTCAGCAGCGTGGAGCTGATCAGGCCGCCGATGACGACCACGGCCAGCGGCTGCGAGATGAAACCGCCGGCGCCGGTGACGCCGAGCGCCATCGGCAGCAGCGCGAAGACCGTCGCCAGTGCCGTCATCAGGATGGGGCGCAGCCGGTGGCGGCCGCCCTCGACGACGGCCTCGATCACGCCGAAGCCCTGGGCCCGGTACTGGTTGACCAGGTCGATCAGAACGATCGCGTTGGTCACGACGATGCCGATGAGCATCAGCATGCCGATCATCGCCGGGACGCCCATGGGGGTGCCGGTGACGAGGAGCAGGCCGAGCGCTCCGGTGGCCGCGAACGGGATGGAGACCAGCAGGATCAGCGGCTGGACGAGCGAGCGGAACGTCGCGACCAGCAGCATGAAGACGATCGCGATGGCCGCGAGCATGGCCAGGCCCAGCGAGCCGAAGGCCTCGCTCTGGTCCTGTCCGACGCCGCCGATCGTGGCGGTGGCGCCCGCGGGCAGGTCCAGGGCCTTGATCCTGGACGCCAGGGTGGCGCTGACGGCGCCGGTGTTGTCGCCGACCGGCTTCGCGGTGATGGTGGCCGCGCGGGCGCCGTCGATCCGGGTCATCGCGACCGGACCGGGCACCTCCTTGACCTCGGCGATGTCGCCGAGCCTGACCGGGCCGACGGGCAGCGCCTGCAGCTGGGCCAGGGTGGTGGCCGGCTGGGCGGACCTGATGACGATGTCCCGCTCGGTGTCGTCCAGTACGGCCTTGCCCGCCGGGTTGCCCCGTACGGCCTGGGTGACGATGCCGCCGAGGGCGGCCTGGCTGATGCCGAGTTCGGCCGCCCGGGGGGTGGCGGTGACGGAGATCCGGGGAACGGACTGGGACAGGTCGCTCTGGACGTCGGTGACGTCCTCGAGGGCGGCCACCTCGGTGCGGACCTGCTCGGCGGCCTGGGCGAGGACGTCCGCGTCGCCGGCCTTGACGACGACGCTGAGGTTCTGGCTGCCGAAGCCGCCGCCCGCCGAGATGCTGGTGTCGCCGATGCCGTCGAGGCCGTCCAGCGCGGTCTCGATGCGCTTCTTGACGGCTTCGGAGTCCTTCGAGTCCTTCAGGGTGACCTGGTAGGACGCCTGGTTGGAGCCGGTTCCGCCGCCGAAGGCGGCCATGAAGCCGGAGGAGCCGACGGTGACCTGGTGGTCCTTGACGCCCTCGGTCGCCGCCAGGGCCTTCTCCACCTTGCGGCTCGCCTCGTCGGCGGCCGCCAGCGAGGTGCCGGGGGCGAGTTCCTGCTTGACGGTCAGGACGTCTTGGTCGCCCTGGTCGAAGAAGTTCGTCTTGAGCAGCGGCGTCATGGCCATCGTCGCGACGAGCACCACGACGGCGACGGCCACCGTGGCGAGCCGGCGGCGGGTGACCAGGTGCAGGGTCCGCACGTAGAACCGCTGGAGCTTGCTGCGGGCCTCCTTCTCCTCGGCCTCGCGGCGCGCCGCCTCGACGCTCTGGGCGTCCGTGGCGCTCACGCCCCGCGGCGCGCGCTGGAACCAGTACGAGAGCACCGGCACGACGGTCAGGGAGACGATCAGCGAGGCCAGCAGGGACGCGGCGACGGTGATCGAGAACGGGCCGAAGAACTCGCCGACCATGCCGCCGACGAAGGCGATCGGCAGGAAGACGGCCACGGTGGTGAGCGTCGAGGAGGTGACCGCGCCGGCGACCTCCTTGACCGCGGTGATGATCGCGCTCTCGCGCTCCTCGCCGTAGCCGAGGTGGCGCTTGATGTTCTCCAGGACCACGATCGAGTCGTCGACGACCCGGCCGATGGCGATGGTGAGGGCGCCCAGGGTCAGCATGTTGAGCGAGAGGTCGCGGGTCCACAGCACGATCAGCGCGAGGACGACGGACAGCGGGATGGAGACCGCGGTGACCAGGGTCGAGCGCACCGAGCCGAGGAAGACCAGGATCACGATCACCGCGAAGACCAGGCCGAGCAGGCCCTCGGTGGTCAGGCCCGAGATGGACTTGGCGACGGCCGGGCCCTGGTCGCTGACCACGGTCAGCTCGGCGCCGGAGCCGAGGGTGGAGCGCAGTCCGGGCAGCTCGTCCTTGACGGCGTCCGAGATGGCCACCGCGCTGCCGTCCTTGTCCATGGTCAGGACGAGGGCGAGGCTGGGCTTGCCGTTGGTGCGGGTGAGGGAGACGGCCGTGGCGGGCTCCTGCTTCACGCTCGCCACGTCGCCGAGGCGGACGGCCGGCTTGCCGGGCCCGGCGGTGAGGCGCAGGTCCTCCAGCTGGGCGAGCGAGGTGTAGCCGGAACCGACGCGTACGGTGCGGTTCTTGCCGGCCTCGTCGAAGGATCCGGCGGGGACGGCGGCTCCGCCGGCCTGGAGGCCCTGGGCGAGGGTGGCGCCGTCGAGGCCGGCCGCGGCGAGCTTCGCGTTGTCCGGGGTGACGGTGACCTGGAGGTCCTGGACGCCGTTGACGCTGACCTGGCCGACGCCCGCGATGTCTTCGAGGACGGGGACGACGGACTTGTTCAGCTGGTCGGCGAGGGCCTGCTGGTCCTTGTCCGAGGTGACGGCGAGGACGACGGTCGGGATGTCGTCGGTGGAGCCGGCCACCACCTGGGGGTCGACCTCGGCGGGCATCCGGACGCGGGCCCGGTTGACGGCCTGCTGGACGTCGGCGACGAGCTGCTTGGTGCCGGTGTCGCCGTAGTCGAAGGTCGCCATGATGAGGGCGTTGCCCTCGCTGGCGGTGGAGGTGATGCCGGTGATCCCGTCGACGCCCTTGAGGGTCGCCTCGATCGGTTCGACGACCTGCTTCTCCACCACGTCGGGGGAGGCACCCTGGTACGGCGCGAGCACGGACACCATCGGCAGGTCGATGGAGGGCAGCAGCTGCTGCTTGAGCTGGGGAATGGCTATGGCGCCGAAGAGGAGCGCGACGAGCGACACGAGGCCGATCAGCGCCCTTTGGGCCAGGCTGAAGCGGGACAGCCGGAACATGGGTATGGGGGATCTCTCTGCAGGGACGGGCGTGCCGCCTGTGAGGTCATGTCGAGGTCATGCCGTCGGGCCGACGCGAGGGCTCCTCAGCCTCTCCCGCGCACGGGCACGGCAGCGTCGGCCCCAGGTCCCGTCCTTACCCCGGGCATACCGCGTCCGCAGTAGACGGGCCTACTCTGCCCTGGGCCTGACTAGTCCCGATTCGTAGGCGATGACCACCAATTGCGCCCGGTCGCGGGCGCCGAGCTTGGCCATGGCCCGGTTCACGTGCGTCTTGACGGTCAGTGGGCTGACCGCCAGCCGGCGGGCGATCTCGTCGTTCGACAGGCCCGCCGCGACGAGTACGAGGACCTCGCGCTCGCGTCCGGTCAGCGCGGCGAGCCGCTGCGCGTGCGCGGCGCCGGCGGCGGGGGGTTCACCGGCGCCGCCGCCCTGGGCGAGGAAGCTGGCGATGAGCCCTTTGGTGGCGGCCGGGGAGAGCAGCGCGTCCCCGGCGGCGGCGACCCGGATGGCGTTGAGGAGCTCCTCGGGTTCGGCGCCCTTGCCGAGGAAGCCCGAGGCGCCCGCGCGCAGGGCCGCGGCGACGTACTCGTCGACCTCGAAGGTCGTCAGCATCACCACGCGCACGTCGGCCAGTTCGGGGTCGGCGCTGATCAGCCGGGTGGCGGCGAGGCCGTCGGTGCCGGGCATCCGGATGTCCATGAGCACGACGTCGGGCCGGGCCCTGCGCGCCATGTCGAAGGCCTGCGCGCCGTCGGAGGCCTCCCCGACGACCCGCATGTCGGGCTCGGAGTCGACGAGCACCTTGAACGCGCTGCGCAGCAGCGCCTGGTCGTCGGCGAGGAGCACCCTGATGGGCGCCGGGTCCGGGCTCGGGGTCTCTTCCACGCCCCGACCCTACGTCGCGCCCCGCCCGGGGGTCTCACCCGAGGGCCAGGACCACCAGGACCACCGTCGCGGAGACCTCGGCCAGGGCGCCGAACACGTCGCCGGTGACCCCGTCGAAGCGGCGTACGCAGCGGCGGAGCAGGAACTCGGCCGCCCCCAGGGCCGCCAGGACCGCCGCCCCGTGCTGTGCGGCGGCCCCCGCGCCCAGGGGCAGTGCGGCGGCGGCCGCCAGCAGCACGGTGGCCGTGGCGATCGCGGCGGCCGCGCCGCGCGGGACCACTCCGGCGACGGCCGCGCCCAGGCCCCCGGGCCGGGCCGCCGGGACCCCGTCGCGGGAGGCCAGGGTCATGGCGAGGCGGGCGGTGACGGCGGCGAGCACGGTGGCGAGCGCGCCCCGGATCCAGCTGTCGGCGTACGCGTCGGCCAGGGCGGCCACCTGGATCAGGAGGACGAAGGCCAGCGCCACCACGCCGAAGGGGCCGATGTCGGACTGCTTCATGATGCGCAGCGCGGCGTCGGCCGGCTTGGCGCTGCCCAACGCGTCCGCGGTGTCGGCGAGGCCGTCGAGGTGCAGCGCGCGGGTCAGGGCCGCCGGCACGGCGACGGTGACGGCGGCGGCGAGCAGCGGTCCGCCGCCGAGCAGCAGGAGCAGGACGCCGGAGGCGGCCGCGAGGAGTCCCACGACGAGCCCCGCGAGCGGGGCGCAGGCCATGCCGGTGCGGGCGGCGGGGCGGTCCCAGCGGGTGATGCGGGCGGGCAGGACGGTGAGCGTGCCGAAGGCGAAGCGCACCCCGTCGGCCAGCGGGGCCCGGTCCGCGGGCGGCGCCGGCGGGGGCGCCGGGTGGGGGTCGTCGTACGAATCTGTCATCGCCGCGAACGCTACCCGCTCGCGCCGGACGGTAAGTTACCCATTACGGTCCAAAGCGGGAGCTGCCGAACAGAGAGTCTGCGGTATGGGTCACTGGTGGTACCGAAACATCGTCGAGCCGGGCAAGCTGCCGCTGCTCCTCGCGCTGCTCGCCTTCGTGTCGTCCTTCCTGATCACCCGCATGATCACCCGCATGATCCGGGCCGGGCGGGGACCCTTCAAGAACGTCACACCGGGCGGGATGCACATCCACCACGTCGTACCGGGGGTGATCCTCGTGATCATCGGCGGCTTCGGGGCGATCGGCAGCAGCGGGCACAGCTTCGGGGCGGGGCTGTCGGCCGTGGTCTTCGGGCTGGGCGCGGGGCTGGTCCTGGACGAGTTCGCGCTGATCCTGCACCTGGACGACGTCTACTGGAGCGAGCAGGGACGCAAGAGCGTGGAGATCGTGGTCCTGACGGCGGCGATCGTGGCACTGCTGCTGGGCGGGTTCCTGCCGTTCGGGGTCAACGACCTCACCTCCGACGAACGGCACAACCGCGGGCTGGTCGTCATCAACACGGCGACCAATTTCTTCCTCGCCCTGATCGCCCTGTGGAAGGGGAAGGCGCGCACCGCGTTCTTCGGCATGGTCATCCCCTTCGTCGCGCTGATCGGCTCGGTCCGGCTGGCCCGGCCCGGTTCCCCGTACGCGAAGAAGTTCTACGCGAACCGCCCGAAGGCCCGCGCCAAGGCCGGACTGCGTGCCTTCCACCACGACCGCCGGTGGGCTTCGCGCCGCCGCAGGTTCGAGAACTTCATCGGCGGGACCCCGGATCCGGAGCGGGTGCCCGACAAGAAGAGCCACCGCCCCTGAGGGGGGTGGCTCTTACGTCGTCCTCGGCGGCCCGGGATCCGCACGCGCGGTCCCGGGTCCCGCGGTCCCGTCCCGCGGTCCCGGGTCCCGTCCCCCGTCAGCCCGGGATGAGCCCGCCGTCGCCGAGCAGCTCCTTGACCTCGTCCAGGGTCGCGTCCGGCCCGGGCAGGATCAGCTCCGACGGTTCCAGCGCCTCGTCCGGCAGCGGGTCACCGAGCCGGCGCACCGTGTCGAGCAGTGCCACCAGCGTGCGCCGGAAGGCCGCCTCGTCGCCGGACTCCATCTCCGCGAGCAGTGCGTCGTCCATCGTGTTGAGCTCGGTGAAGTGGCTGTCCGCCAGCCTCACCTGACCTTCCCCCATGATGCGGACGATCATGACGGTCCCGCCCTACTGCTTGTCGAACCGGTGCTGGGTCTGCGACGGCTGGCCCGCGCCCGGGGCGCCGCCCTCGATGGCCTGCTGCTGCGCGGACGGGCCGCCCGCCAGCTCGGCCTTCATCCGCTGGAGTTCCAGCTCCACGTCCGTCCCGCCGGAGAGGCGGTCCAGCTCGGCCTGGATGTCGTCCTTGGAGCCGAGACCGCTCTGGTCGTCGAGGGCGCCGGAGGCGAGCAGTTCGTCGATCGCGCCGGCGCGGGCCTGCAGCTGCGCCGTCTTGTCCTCGGCCCGCTGGATGGCGAGGCCGACGTCGCTCATCTCCTCGGAGATGCCGGAGAAGGACTCGGCGATGCGCGTCTGCGCCTGGGCGGCCGTGTACGTGGCCTTGATGGTCTCCTTCTTGGTGCGGAAGGCGTCCACCTTGGCCTGCAGCCGCTGCGCGGCGAGGGTCAGCTTCTCCTCCTCGCCCTGCAAGGTCTGGTGCTGCACCTCCAGGTCGCTGACCTGCTGCTGCAGCGAGGCACGACGGGACAGCGCCTCGCGCGCCAGGTCCTCGCGGCCGAGGGCGAGCGCCTTGCGCCCCTGGTCCTCCAGCTTGCTGGACTGGCCCTGGAGCTGGTTCAGCTGCAGTTCCAGGCGCTTGCGGGAGGTCGCCACGTCGGCGACGCCGCGGCGCACCTTCTGAAGCAGCTCGAGCTGCTTCTGGTACGAGTAGTCGAGGGTCTCGCGCGGGTCCTCGGCCCGGTCAAGGGCCTTGTTCGCCTTCGCGCGGAAGATCATCCCCATACGCTTCATGACACCGCTCATGGGCTTCGCGCGCCCCCTTCTAGACGGACTGTGCTCCAGGTCACCAACAGAACCCACAGTACGGGCCCTGCATCCATTACCGCACTGTTCGAGTGCGGATGCGCTCCTCCTCCAGGACGACTGCCGCGCCGCCGTGTCAGGCGTGAGGAGTAGGTGCTCCCCTCAGGGAGACGCCTGCCGTTGCCGGATCGTTCCCGACCGGGGTGGGGCCCGTGCCGACAACCACGTACCCTTGGGTTTTGTGTTTGGTAGCCGCTCCTCCAAGGAAGAGAAGGCCGCCGCCACCGACAAGGTGAGCGCCGACCTCTCGCAGCCCCGTAACCCGCAGGCCCCGAAGGGCCGCCCTACGCCGAAGCGTGCTGTGGCCCAGTCGCAGCGCAAGGCCGTGGTGGCCTCGACCGGCAATCGCAAGGAGGATGCCAAGCGAGCCCGTGAGCGCCGCCGGGTCGAGATGACCAAGCAGCGCGAGGCCCTCGCCAGTGGTGACGAGCGTTACCTGCCCACCCGCGACAAGGGCCCCGTCCGCCGCTTCGTGCGCGACTTCGTGGACTCCCGCTTCTCCGTCGCCGAGATGTTCCTGCCGCTGGCCGTGATCATCCTGGTGCTGAGCATGGTCCGGGTTCCGTCGATCCAGAACATCGCGCTGCTGCTGTGGCTCGGTGTGATCGCGCTGATCATCGTCGACTCCGTCGGCATGTTCTTCCGTCTGCGCAAGGCCCTGAACCTGCGCTTCCCCGACGAGCCCAAGCGCGGCGCCGTCGCGTACGGCCTCATGCGCACGCTCCAGATGCGCCGGCTCCGCCTGCCCAAGCCGCAGGTCAAGCGCGGGGAACGGCCCTGAGCGGATTCTCGGACGGAGCCCGGCTCTGGCTCGAGGGCCTCGGCGGGCTCCGTAACGCCGTCCGACAGGAGCTCGTCGGCCGGCAGGTCGACGAGCAGATAGCGCACCGCTTCCCCGTGGGGCAGCGGCTGCGCGTCCTCGACGTGGGCATGGGCCAGGGCACCCAGGCGCTGCGCCTGGCACGCGCCGGGCACGTCGTGACCGGGCTGGAGCAGGACGCCGGCATGCTGGCCGTCGCCCAGGAGGCGCTGGCGGCCGAGCCTCCCGGCATCCGCGACCGCGTCCGCCTGATGGAGGGCGACGGCCGGGAGACCGGCGCGCACTTCCTGCCGGGCAGCTTCGACGTCGTGCTCTGCCACGGCGTGCTCATGTACGTGCCCGAACCGGACGCCATGCTCGCCGGGCTCGCCCGCATGCTGGCCCCGGGCGGACTGCTGTCCCTGCTGGTGCGCAACGGGGACGCGCTCGCCATGCGGCCCGGTCTCGGCGGCGACTGGGCGGCCGCGCTGAGCGCCTTCGACACCACCGACTACACGAACCGGCTGGGCCTGGACGTGCGCGCGGACCGGATGGCCGCGCTGACCGCCACCCTGTCCGGGATCGGCGCCCCCCTGCAGACCTGGTACGGCGTGCGCGTCTTCACCGACGGCACCGAGGCCGGGGAGGAGCTCCCCGCCGACGAAGAACTGGAGCGGCTGCTCGCCGCCGAGGACCGGGCCGGCCGGACCGACCCGTACCGCGGGGTCGCCGCGCTGCTGCACCTGTGCGGCGTACGGGGCTGAGCCCCCGCCCCCGCCCGGAACACCGGAGCCCGGGTCCGCCGCGCGGACCCGGGCTCCGTCGTACCCCGCGGGCTCAGAGCTCGGCGGCCTCGCGCAGGCTCATCGTGTACAGCTCGGTGCCGCTGTCGTCGGACAGCTTCACGCGCTCGGTGCCGCCCTCCAGCAGGTCCTTCCAGTACTCGCCGACCCACGACTCGGCGTCCCCCTGCGTGGTGAACTCCTCCGGAACCACCGACGGGCTCGCCTCACTGCCGTCCGCCGCCTCGAACCGCCACGTCCACGCCATGTCCGCCTCCGTTGCTCGTCCGCTGTTCGCTGATCGCACGCTTCTCGCCTTGAGTGTGCCCAGAGAGTAACCGGGCGCGCACCACTCTCGGCGACGCGGGAGGATCATCCTGTGGAACTCACTCTGCTCGGCACCGGCACACCCGAAGGACTGCCCCGCCCCGGCTGTCCCTGCGCCGCCTGCGCGCTCTCCGTCGGACCCCGGGCGCGGGCCGCCACGTCCGTGCTCGTGGACGGGGCGCTGCTGCTCGACCTCACGCCCGGAGCCGTGCTCGCGGGTGCCCGCGCGGGACATTCGCTGGCCGGCGTACGGCAGGTCCTGCTGACCCACCCGCACGACGGTCCGGCCGTGGAGCTGCCGCCGGGACTGCCGGCGGCGGGGCGGGTGCCGGACGGCCGGGAGCTCGCGGTGATCTCCGGCCACCGGGTGCGGGCGGCGGCGATCGACGGCCCTGGCACCGGGTACGAGGTGACGGGCCCGGACGGCGCCCGGCTGCTGTACCTGCCGCCCGGCGGGGCGCCGGGCGGCATCGACGGGACGACCGCGCGCCCGTACGACGTGGTCCTCGCCGACGTGCTCGGCCGGCCGGAGGCGGTCGCGCGGCTGCGGGCGACCGGCGGCGTGGGGCCCGCGACGGACGTGATCGCGGTGCACCTGGACCACGACACCCCGCCGGGCGCGGAACTGGAACGCAGGTGCGCGGCCGCGGGCGCGCGGGTGGTGCCGGACGGGACGACGGTGGTGGCGGGTGAGTACCGTGCGCTGCCTCGGGTACCGCGCCGCACGCTGGTCCTGGGCGGGGCCCGGTCGGGGAAGTCCCACGAGGCGGAGCGCAGGCTGGCGGCCTCCCCGGACATCGTCTACGTCGCCACGGGCGGTACGCGGGAGGGTGACGCGGAGTGGGCGGCGCGGGTCGGGCTGCACCGGGAGCGGCGGCCGTCGTCCTGGCGGACGCTGGAGACCTGCGAGCTCGCTCCGCTGCTGGCCCGGGAGGGACCGCCGCTGCTGATCGACTGCCTGGCGCTGTGGCTGACGGACGCGATGGACCGGGCGGGCGCCTGGGACGACGCCCGCTGGGCGGGCGGCGGGCGCGAGGAGCTGGCCGAGCGGGTCGCCGAACTGGTCGCGGCGGTCCGCGCGACCCGTCGCCCGGTGGTGCTGGTCAGCAACGAGGTCGGCTCCGGGGTGGTCCCCGCGACCGCTTCGGGACGGCGGTTCCGCGACGAACTGGGGCGGCTGAACACGGGGATCGCGGGCGAGTGCGAGCAGGTGCTCCTGGTGGTGGCGGGCCAGGTCTGCGTCCTCAAGCAGTAGCACCCGGGGACCCCTGCGGGGCCTGGCGCACAAGGTCTCCGCTGTACTCTCTGGCAGATGACCACGCTGAATCTCGACGACTTCTCCGATCTGATCGAGCGCCCCGACGGGGGCGTGCGGCGTGATGCCGAGGAACGCCGTGAACGGCTGGCCGTGCCGGTCGGCGCGCTGGGCCGGCTCGACGAGCTCGCCGAGTGGCTCGCCGCCGCCCAGGGGCAGGTTCCGGTCAGGCCGATCGGACGGCCGCGCGTCGTCCTGTTCGCCGCCGACCACGGGATCGCCGCCGAGGGCGTCTCCGTACGGGCCGCCGGCAGCGCCCACGAGCTGGTGCGGGCCGTGCTCGACGGGGCGAGCCCCGTGTCCGTCCTGGCCGGGCGGCTCGGCGCCTCCGTACGCGTCGTCGACGCCGGCCTGGACTGCGATCTCGACCTGCTGCCGCAGGAGATCACCCGGCACCGCGTCCGCCGGGGAAGCGGGCGGATCGACGTGGAGGACGCGCTGACGGCCGAGGAGGCGGTGGCCGCGCTGCGGCTCGGCATCCGGATCGCCGACGAGGAAGCCGACTCCGGCACCGACCTGGTCGTGCTCGGGGACCTGAGCGTGGGCGGGACCACCGTCGCCGCGACCCTCGTGGCCGCCCTGTGCGGCACCGACGCCTCCGTGGTCACCGGCCGCGGCGGCGTCCCCATCGACGACCTGACCTGGATGCGCAAGTGCGCGGCGATCCGCGACGCGCTGCGACGCGCCCGGCCCGTCCTCGGGGATCAGGTCGCGCTGCTGGCGGCCGTCGGCGGCGCGGACGTCGCCGCGATGACCGGTTTCCTGCTCCAGTGCGCGGTACGCCGGACCCCCGTCATCCTCGACGGGGTCGTCTCCGCGGCCTGCGGGCTGGTGGCCCAGCGGGCCGCGTTCCGCGCCCCGGACTGGTGGCTGGCCGGCCAGACCAGCGGCGAACCGGGCCAGGCCAAGGCACTGGACCGGATGGCACTCAACCCGGTGCTCGACCACGGCGTCACTGTGGGAGAAGGAACCGGGGCATTGCTGGCTCTTCCCCTCGTCCAGGCGGCCGCCGCACTCGCGGCGGAGCTCCCGGAGCGGGCGGTCGAGCCGAAGGAGTGAGCACCGGGGCCCGCGGTCCTGACCAGGCTGCCGCGGTCCCCGGACCGCTGAGCACGGACCGCAGGGCCCCATATCATCGCTTTTTATGGGAGAGGTCCGTTTGACCAGCGCATCGACCGAGCGGAAGACCGACCGAGGAACCGGTGGGGATCCGAACGGCAACGGCAAACCGGGGGGCGGCCGGGAGACCGGCCAGGACGGCGGCAAGGGCAACGGCACGGAGGGCGGCAGGGGAAGCGCCCGTTCGCGGCGCAGCGCCGCGTTCGTGGTGTGGTACCTGCGCGTCGTGACCTTCGTCAATTTCCTCAGCGCGGTGTCGTTCTCGCTCGGGCAGGACCTGCGCCGGCACAGCACCGCCGATTTCTACACCCCGTACCTGCTCACGGCGGGCTTCGCCTCCGCGGCCTTCTCGCTGCTGCTCACCGCGACCATGGGCCGCCGCAAACGGGCCGCGTGGATCCTCAACCTGGTCCTGAGCGGACTGCTGTTGCTGGCGTTCCTCATGGCCGCGATCGCGTCCTTCACCCCGTGCTCGGGCAGCGGGTACGAGTTCTGCTACCCGGAGTTCCGCGGCCACGCCCAGAACTGGGTGGCGTTCTCGCTCACCGCGCTCTTCGTCGGCGCCCTGCTGCTGGGGCGCCGGGAGTTCTACGCGAAGGGCGACCGCTCCAACCCGCTGCTGGCCAGCCTCGTCGCCTCCGTCGGCCTGCTGGTGACCTCGCTCGTCGCCGCCCTGCTGGTCGGCGCGACCAACACCGACACGGACGCCGCCGACGCCACGTTCCTCTCCCGCTGGCGCTACGGCGTGATGCGGCTGGTCACCCTGTCCCCGGACGACCGGACCTACAACTCGATCACCACCCCCGGCTGGGTCGACGTGGCCATCAACGTCATGTCGACGCTGCTGCTGCTCGCCGTCCTGTTCGCGGCGTTCCGCTCGCGCCGTGCCGTGGACCCGATCGGCGAGGACGACGAGGAGAGGCTGCGCGTCCTGCTCGCCAAGCACGGCGACCGCGACTCCCTCGGCTACTTCGCGCTGCGCCGCGAGAAGTCCGTGATCTGGTCCCCCACCGGCAAGGCCGCCGTCACCTACCGCGTCGTCGGCGGCGTCTCGCTGGCCTCGGGCGATCCCATCGGCGACCCCGAGGCCTGGCCGGGGGCCATCGAGCCGTGGCTGGCCGAGGCCCGCGAGCACGGCTGGGTGCCTGCGGTGATGGGCGCGAGCGAGGAAGCCGGGCAGATCTACGCCCGCCACGGGCTGGACGCGCTGGAACTCGGCGACGAGGCCATCGTCGAGACCGACGAATTCACCCTGGACGGCCGGGCCATGCGGACCGTCCGGCAGGCGTACAACCGTGTCAAGCGGGCCGGGTACACGGTCCGCATCCGCCGGCACGCCGACATCCCGGCCGACGAGATGGACGTGCTCCTGCTGCGCGCCGACGACTGGCGCGACGGCGCGACCGAGCGGGGCTTCTCCATGGCACTGGGCCGGCTGGGCGATCCCGCCGACGGCCAGTGCGTGATGCTGGAGTGCTTCGACGGCGACGGCGCCCTGCGGGCCGTGCTGTCCTTCGTGCCGTGGGGGCCCAAGGGCCTGTCGCTGGACCTGATGCGCCGTGACCGCGATTCCGAGAACGGTCTGATGGAGTTCATGGTCATCGAACTCCTGGAGCGCTCAAAGGAGATCGGGGTCACACAGGTCTCGCTGAACTTCGCGATGTTCAGGTCCGTCTTCGAGCGTGGGTCGAAGCTCGGCGCCGGTCCGGTGCTGCGGATGTGGCGCTCGCTGCTGAGCTTCTTCTCGCGCTGGTGGCAGATCGAGTCCCTCTACCGGGCCAACGCCAAATACCGGCCGATCTGGGAACCGCGGTTCATGCTCTTCGAGAAGAGTTCGGACCTGCTGCGGATCGGTGTCGCGGCGGGCCGGGCCGAGGGCTTCCTGGAAGCACCCGGGCTGCCGAAGTGGATGCACCGCAGACATCTGGAGAGCAAGCGTTGACGACTGCCTCACTGCGGCGGTTCGCCCGCCGCGAGTGGGGGCCCCTGTACCGGACGATCCGGGACGCGCTCGTCCGCGACACCTGGCGGGCGATCCCGATGACCATCGGCGCGGTCTGCCTGACCGCGGTCTTCCAGATCGTGCAGAACACCTCATGGGGCTTCCGGCCGGTCCAGAACCTCGGGTCGGTCAAGGCCGTCGACCCGCTCTGGCTGGCGCTGCTGCGCACCCCGCTGTCCTTGTTCGTGCCCGCGCTGGACCTGCCGGTGTGGGGGGCCCTGGCACAGATCCTGCTCGTCTTCGGGATCTCGGAGATCTGCATCGGCTGGTGGCGCACGCTGGCCATCGGCTACGTCGCCACCCTGGCCGGGACCACGTACGCGCGGATCGGGCTCTCGCTCGGCGGGGAGCACCCCTTCGGCCTGCCGGTGTCGGACCGGATCGTCAACGACACCGGGCCCTCGGCGGCGGTGGTCGGGCTCGCCGTCTACGTCTGCTGGCGCTACCGGGCGTACCTGACCGGCACCGTGGTCATCGTGGTGATGATCGGCGAGCTCCTGTTCAAGGACAACCTGGCGGGCAAGGAGCACCTGGCGGCCATCGCCTCGGTGATGGCGATCTGCCTCGTCCGCGCGAAGTGGGGGCCGGAGCGCTCCCGCACCCCCCTGGGCGTGCGGCCTCCGCCGCCCTCGCCCCCGCCCACACCGCCGCCCTCACCTCCTGCGTCGCCACCCCCGCCACCGGCGTCGCCGTCCTCCTCACCACCCCCTTCGCCACCGCTACCAGGACCGCCCCGGGGCTGAGGTCCCGCGCGGGGTCGTACCGTATCGGGGTGACGACACACCTCGGGCCGTTCGCCCCGACCCGGCAGTGGATGCGGGACCATCCGCTGGCCACCGACGCCGTAGTGGCGTTCGGGGCGCTCGTCGCCATGGTCGTCGGGTCCTTCGCCAACCCGCACGGGGTGCACGGTCCGACCTTCGGGACCCGTACCCCCGAGACGTTCTCGCTCGTCCTGATGGTGCTCGGCGCGGCCGCCCTGGTGCAGCGGCGCCGGCGGCCGCGCGTCGTGCTGGCCGTGGCCATCGGGCTCTCGCTGCTGGAGCTGACCACCGGCGAGCCCCGGGCGCCCGTCGCCATGTGCACGGTGATCGCCCTGTACACGCTGGCCTCCCGCACCGACCGGCCCACCACCTGGCGGGTCGGTCTCCTCACCATGGCCGGGCTCACGGGCGTGGCCATGCTGGCCGGCCCGCTGCCCTGGTACGCGCAGGAGAACATCGGGATCTTCGCCTGGACCGGCATGGCCGCGGCCGCCGGGGACGCGGTGCGCAGCCGGCGGGCCTTCGTCGACGCCATCCGGGAGCGGGCCGAGCGCGCCGAGCGGACCCGGGAGGAGGAGGCGCGGCGGCGGGTGGCCGAGGAGCGGCTGCGGATCGCCCGGGACCTCCACGACGTGGTGGCCCATCACATCGCCCTGGTCAACGTGCAGGCGGGAGTGGCCGCGCACGTCATGGACAAGCGCCCGGACCAGGCGAAGGAGGCCCTGGCCCACGTCCGTGACGCGAGCCGCTCCGCGCTGAACGAGCTGCGGGCGACGGTGGGCCTGCTGCGCCAGTCCGGCGATCCGGAGGCGCCGACCGAGCCCGCGCCGGGTCTGGCGGTCCTGGACGACCTCGTGGGCACCTTCCGCAACGCCGGGCTCCCGGTGAAGGTCATGCTGGAGCTGGGGCGGGACCGCGACCCGCTGCCCGCGGCCGTGGACCTGGCCGCGTACCGGGTGATCCAGGAGGCGCTGACCAACGTGCGCAAGCACGCGGGCTCGGGGGCCAGCGCCGAGGTCAGCGTGGTCCGGGTGGGCGGCTCCGTCGAGGTGACCGTGCTGGACGACGGCGGGGCCCCGGCCGGCGGCGCGCCGGATCCGGGCGGCGGCCACGGCCTGCTCGGCATGCGCGAACGCGCCGTCGCCCTGAACGGCTCCTGCTTCGCCGGGCCCCGTTTCGGGGGCGGCTACCGGGTCCACGCGATCCTCCCGGTGAGCTGACGGCCGGTCCGGTGACGGCCGGGGCCGGTCTCGTCCGGTCACAGCACTAGCGGCAGACCTGGCGCCAGACGCCGAGCTCGTACTTCTTCTGCAGCGAGCTGAGCTTCGCCTCGCGCGCCCGCGGGCACCACCGGCCGATCGGGATCTCGTACTCCACGTGGAAGACGGCCTTGCCCGCCTTCACGAAGGGGGCGACCTTCTCGCATTCGTCGTACTGCATGCACTGCTCGTTGACCGCGAAGTCGAACTCCCCCACCAGTTCCGGGACCTGGTCCAGGTCGTTCTTCAGCCCCACCGACAGGCCCCGGTCGTGCGCCAGCTTCGCGATCAGCCGGTTGTACTTCAGCTGGTCGTCGGCGGTGAGCGGGAAGCCGGACTCGTTCTGGTAGCCGTCCATGTTGTCGGGTTCCACCGCGTCGAAGCCCTTGTCCCGGCACATGTCGAACCGCTTGGCGATCAGCGGCTCCAGTTCCGCGAGCCGCCGGACGTCCAGCCAGCGCTCGCCCTCCCAGCCGTTGCCCTTGCCCCGCAGCTCCGGCGGGAAGGCCCCTGCGTCCGGCCGGAAGTCCTCCCAGGCGCCGGTGGAGAGGTAGCAGATGGTCCGCCGGCCTGCCCGCTTCAGCTCGGCGACCTGTTCCTTGGTGGTGGTGAACCCGTCGACGTCGTACACGGCCGCCTTCACGGAGGTGTCGAGCTTCCCGGTGAGCTGCCACTGCCAGCCGACGCCGGGAGCGGGCCGCCAGAGCTCCCCCGGCGCGGGGGCGGGCGAGAGGCCCTCCGGCTGCCCGTCGTCGTCCTCGCCCGGGACGGACGTGCAGGCCGCGAGCAGCAGGAGCGGTACGAGGAGCAGCAGACGGCGCCTCGGCGTACGGCTCTTCATCCGGCGGCCTCCAGGGCGTACGGCAGGGTCCCCCACGGGTGCGCGCCGGTCCCCGGGACCGCGCAGTGCACCCCGGCTCCGCGCTGGGTGGCCAGCCGCTCGGCGAGTTCGGCGGCCTGGGCGCCCGGCGGGACGGCGTACACGAGGTGGCAGAACAGCTGGGCGGGGTGGTCGGCGGTCCACGGCGGTACGGCGGCCGCGTCCCGGTACGCGTCCCACGGTCCCTCGAAGGTGACGAGCAGGTCGGCGAGTTCGGCGTAGCCGGGGTGCGGGTGCACTCCGTGGTTGAGGACGACGGTACGGGCCCCGGCGGCCCGGGAGGCGACGGCGAGCCGGCGGTAGTGCGGCAGGAACTCCGGACCGGCGGCCGCCTGGTCGAGGAAGACCCCGTCGGTGGCGTACCAGTCGCGGTGGCGCAGCAGGTCCTGGACGACGGCGGAGTGCGGGCGGCGCCCGTAGTCGGTGTCGGCGTACCCCAGGACGGGCACCCCGGCCTCGCGCAGCCGCTCCGCGACGCGGGCGAACCGTTCGTCGGGGGCCCGGCCCGGCCCGCTGTCGGGATTGAGCACCACCGAGTGCAGCCGGCCCGCGGAGCGGATGAGCAGCTCCCAGTCGTCGGGCCGGTCGGCGGGGTGCTCGTAGAGGGGCACCAGCAGCATGGGGTCCTTCTTCTCGTACGAACGCGCGTGCACGCGCGGTCAGCGGTGGGCCGTGGCGCGGCCGAGGAACAGGCAGACGAGCACGGCCAGCACGAGGGCCGCGGCCCCGGCGACGGCCAGTTGCACCGCGCGCGGCTGCCCGACCCCCAGGAGCAGGGCCAGGCTCTGCGCGACGGCGGCCGAGGCGCAGACCACCGCGGCGGGCCGCACCGCCCCGAAGGACTGCAGGAGCAGCCCGGTCCACATCACGGCGCCGAGCAGGAGCAGGGTGGCGACGCGGACCGTGGTGAGGCCGGGGGCGCCGGGCCAGAGCAGGGTTCCGGTGAGGCCGAGGGACAGCAGCACCGTGAGGTAAACGGCCAGGCAGCGGACCAGGGTGGTGCACATCCGGATCCAGAACTGCCGTGGTGAGCGCGCCGCGCGCAGTCCCGCGAGGCTGCCGCTGCGGAACCGGTGGAGCAGCCATTCGGCGGGGCCCATGCTGAGGGTGAGGGCCACCGCCGAGGGGGCCGCGACCGCTTCGGCGGGGCCGCCGGCGAGGACCTCGCCCAGGGCCGCGTAGAGCACGAGGAGCCCGGTGCCCAGGCCGAAGACGCCGTAGGGGACGGAGTCCCCGAGCCGGGGGCCGCGCGGCGCGTACTCCTCCTCGGCGCCGCGCAGCATCTGCCAGCGGACCGGGCCCCGCTCGCCCGGCCGGTGCTCGCCCCAGCCCTTGATCCGCAGCACGAGGGCGCGTACCCCGTCGGCCACGGGCAGTTCCCGGACGGCCAGCGCGCAGGCGGCCAGCAGGGAGAGCGTCAGCAGCAGGACCCGTACCGGGACGGTCAGTTCCACCAGGAAGGTGAGCACCGCCCCGGCGGCCATCGGCGCGAGCGCGGCGAACAGGACCCGCTCGCGCCCGAGGACGAGCAGGACGGTGGCGGCCCCGACGTACAGGGCCTGTCCTGCGGCGAAGGCGTACGAGAACGGCGGCCCGCCGGGGACCGACAGCGCGGCGGCGGTCCCCAGGAGGGCACCGGTGGGGGCGCCGAGGAGCAGGGTCCGCCCGGCGGCGGCCCGGTCGCCCAGGCCGAGCCAGGAGTAGGCGCGGTGGGACAGGGTCTGGTCCCAGACCCAGCCGATGAGCGCCCCGGCGAGCAGGGTCAGCGTCCCCGCGGGCAGTCCCAGCCGGTCCTTGGGGCCCTCCAGGAGGGGAGCGCCGAGCAGGTAGGCGAGGCCGGGCAGGGCGAAGATCAGCCCGCGCAGGAGGCAGGCGGTGAGGGAGACCTTCCACGGGTCGGGGACGCGGTCGGGCTCCGGGAAGGAGCGCGGGACCCGGGCGTAGAGCTCCTCGGCGAGGCCGAAGGAGTCGTCGCGGCCGTAGGTGAGCCGGATGTGTTCGTCGGTCATCCCGTCGGATTCGAGGATCGCGGCGATCTCGTCGGGGTGGACGGCCGCGGCGATGAACGCGTCGAGCCGTTCGGCGAGTTCGTCCATCGGGTCGGCGGCCGGGGCGGCGTCCCGGCGGGGCCGCGGGAGGGCGGGCAGGGTGTCCCCGCCGGGGGCCTTCAGCCACAGGGATCCGCTCACCACAGGCTCCCGTCGGCGGCCAGTTCCTTGTACCAGGGGTCGGCGAGGCGCTGGGTCCACTCGCCGCCCACGTGGACGGGCAGGACGGGCTGGCCCGCATGCTTCTGATGGGCGAGTTCGCGGTAGATGTGCCGGAAGCCGTCCACGGACTGGTGGAGGGTGAACTTCTCCACCACCCGCTCGCGGGACATCCGGCCCAGCTCGGCGCGGCGTGCGTCGTCGCGGAGCAGGGCGAGGGTGGCGCGGGCCATGGTCTCGGGCTCGCGCGGCGGGACGACGAGGCCGGTGTCGCCGACGGCCTCGCGGACCCCGCCGACGTCCGTGGAGACGGTGGTGCGGCCGCAGGACATGGCTTCGATGATGGAGAAGGGGAAGCCCTCGCTGATGGAGGAGAGCATCACGACGGAGCCGGCCGCGTAGGCCCGGGCGACGTCGCCGATGCGGCCCTCGTAGGTGATCCCGTCGCCGACCCCCAGTTCGGCGGCGAGCTTCTCGAGTGTGAGCTTGTAGTCCTGGCAGCCCTCCGGGACCGGGCCGAAGAGGCGCAGCCGCAGGGCGGGCAGTTCCTCGCGCATGAACGCGTAGGCCCGGATGAGGGTTTCCAGGTCCTTGATCGGGTCGATGCGGCCGCACCAGCTGAGGGTGGGCACCTCCGGTTCGGGACCGGCCTCGGGGAAGGCGAGGGTGTCGACGCCGTTGTAGACGGTGCGGATCCGCTCGGCGTCGGCGCCCCCGCGCTCCTCCCAGCGGCGGTTGTACTGGTTGCACGGGGTGATCAGGTCGGCCTGCCGGTAGCCCTCGGTGTTGAGCTCGCGGTAGAAGCCGAGCATGAGGGCCTTGACGGGCCAGCGTTGTTCGGCGCCGCTGCGGTAGCCGAGGTAGCGCTCGCGCAGGTAGATGCCGTGCTCGGTGAGGAGGAAGGGCACCTCGTCGAGGTATTTCGCGGCGAGGGCCGGGAGGGTGGCGAGACCGCTGCTGACGGAGTGGGCGACGCTGTCGGGCGGGATCCGCACGGACAGCGGGCGCAGCGCGTGTTCCAGCAGGTCGGTGGCGGTGAGCGCGTCGTGGATGGTCGGCTCGGCGTCGGCGGTGGGCAGGCCGGGGCGGGTCCAGACGGTCATCAGCAGGCGCAGCACCGATTCGGAGCGCAGGGCCGGGGCGAGCTTCCCGGCGCGGGCCAGCAGGGCCAGTTCGCGCAGGGCTTCGGAGAACCCGCGCGCCGGGTCCGGGGCCGGGTCGAGCAGCGAGAGCAGGAAGGTCTCGTAGGTCTCGGCGAAGCGGCGCTGGGCCTTGCCCCGCAGGCCGGAGCGGAGCTTGCGGGCCGGTGCGGGCCCCCAGAGCGGTACGGCGGTGTGGCGGTAGACGTTGCGCGGGAGTTCCCAGGTGACCGGCTCGCGTCCCGAGCCGGTCAGGGCTATGACGTTGAAGTCGACCTCCGGCATGCCGCGTACCAGTTGGTCGCACCAGGTGCTGACGCCCCCGTGGACGTGCGGGTAGGTGCCTTCGGTGAGCATGGTGACATGGCGCCCATGGCTCATGCGGTGTGTCCCCCCAAGGACGTGAAAGGGGCCGGCGCCCGTGGTTCGCGGAGCGCCGGCGCTAGGTGGTACGTGTGGCCGGCCCGGTCGCCCCGGGCGGACGGGACGGTGGAGCGTCGGTACGTGTCCGCCGTCGGTACGTGTCCGCCGTCAGGGCGTGTACGACGTCAGGGCATGTGCAGCGTGACGGCGCTCTGGAGCAGCTCGGGGGCCGTCCAGGTGGAGCGGGAGCCGGCGTAGGCGGTGCCGAAGTCGGCGGTGCCGAGCAGCAGTTGCTTCTTGGTGCCGGTGGGCGCGGTGAGCGGGGCCACGACTCCGGAGGGCGCCTTGACGGTGACGTCCTTGCCGATGCGGTAGGCGGTGACCTGGTTCGCGGCGATCGCGGCGTTCCAGGCCGTGCGGCGCTGGAGCTCGACGCCGGTGTCCTTCATGCTCTGGTTCACGATCGGCGCGCTGGGCGCGTAGAGCGTGCGGTAGGAGTCGAGCACCGAGTTGAGCACCGGGTAGAGGGTGCGGTCCTCGGCGAGGTTGCTCTGGTGGACGTAGTGCGGGCGCGGGTCGTTGTTCAGGACGTGCCGCATGGCGGTCCTGGCCTCGGCCGGGACGATGTAGTCGAGGTAGCCGGTGCCGACGTTCAGCGGGGCGGGCAGGCAGGTGGAGGTCCCGGGGTTGTCCTCGCAGACGCCGCTGCCGCCGTCGGCGCGGCTGGTGTAGATCCAGTTGTACTCGTCGGCCATCTCGGCGTTGGTGCCCGTGTTGTAGTAGACGTTCATCGGGTACCGGGGGACGGTCAGCGCGGCGCCGACCGCTCGCTGCGCGGGCTCGCGGGAGTTGTCGCTGCCCGCCCATTTCACGCCGTTGTCGGCGAGCGCGCCGGCCAGGTTGGGGTTGTCCTGGCCCTGCTGCGGAAGGGTCTTGAGGCCGGAGTGCTCACCGGTGACCAGCTCGGAGCGGTCGGTGGTGATGCCCTTGGAGGCGGCCCAGTTGTTGTTGTCCCGGATCTGCGCCGAGATCTCGGCGCGGCTCATCCAGTTGACGGCGCCCTGGGCGTTCTTCGTGCAGGTCCAGGGGTTGGCGGTGGTGTCCTGGACGCAGCCGAGGAAGGGGTGGGTGTAGGTGTGGTTCATCCACCGGTACTTCGCCTTGTCGGCGATCAGCTGGGCCGTGAGGGCGTCGGTGTTGCCGTGCTCCGCCTTCCACTCCTCGCCCGCGCCCGCGTTGAAGAGCAGGTCGAGCTTGAAGTTCTTCGACGTCTGCCACTGCGCCAGGTACTGGGCGTCCGCGGCCGTCATGCGGATGGTGGACTCCTGGCCCTCGCCTCCCGCGCAGGCGTAGTCGCCGGGCGTGCAGTCGAGCTCCTTGCTCCAGCGGGCGTCCGGGGCGAAGACGTCGTCCACGTGGACCGCGAAGTAGTTGCGTTCCTGACCGAGGTGGACGCCCTGGGTGACCCATTCGACGATGCCGCGCGCGAGCAGCCGGAACTGCTGCTGGTACTGGTTGTAGCCGAAGGTGACGACCAGTTCGCTGCGCCCGTCGTGCGCGTACTCGCCGACGAGCGAGGCGCGTCCGGAGCCGACCGGGGCGTCGAGGTAGCTGGTGTAGCCGGTCCTCGGCCTGGCCATGAACCCGTAGCTCTCGGGGATCAGCGGCGAGTTGTCCTCGAAGGCGACCTGCCCCCCGAGGTAGCCGAAGGGGCCCGTCCGGCCCGCGGCGGTGACAGCGGCCTGGGTGCCGTCGAGGGTGCCGCTGTAGCCGCCGTTGTCGGTGTACTCCAGGCCGACCCCCGGGTGCGCCCAGGTGTAGGCGTCGACCTGCCGGATCCCGTACGTCGTCTCGTAGGCGGTGAGCGCGGCCATCTCGGCCGAGCCCGCGCCGAACGGGTTCTCGTTGGGCAGCACCACGCCTTGGTACTTGGCGCGCGGCCGCCCGTCGACCGTGTCGGCGAGGAAGGCCGCGTTGACCACCGGGCGGCTTCCGCTGCCCAGGTCCACGCGGGTGTACGGGACTCCGGTGTCGCGGAGTTCCGCCGTGATCGCCTCGACCGAGCTGCCGCCGTCGTCGACGACGAGCACCCGCAGGTCGACGCGCGGAGTCACTGCCGCCTGGGCGGCCGCTCCGGGTACCGCGACGGATGCTATGGCAGCCGCGAAGCAAACGGCGGCGAGCCTGTTCATCCGGTTCTTCTTGACCATTTCGGCCTTTCCCCCCGCAGGCGTCCTCGACTTCGGCCCGTGGCGTGAGGCCAGGCCGGGGAGGCTCTGTGGAAATCATGCAAAGGAACCCCGCGTCCCCTTGCGAGAGTGGAGCGAGTCTCTCGGACCTCGTCAGGTCTAAGGGGCAAACCTGGAACAGAGGCCACAGATGGGTGAACCTGGCGGCCTCTTGATCGAACAACTTGCCAAACCTTCGAGTGACGTACGGATGAGTGCGTACGCGTAGGCTCATTTCCGGCGGACTTCGGGTCCTCATACGATCGCCACGGATGGCCGTCCACCCACTCGGCCCACACCTCCAAAACGGAAGCGAGACTTCACCACCGTGACTGCTCTGACTCTCAGCACTGCCGGACCGGCGACGCTGCGCGCCGACGTCCTCGTCGTCGGCGTAGCCAAGGGCCCCAAGGGTCCCGTCGTGGCCCCGGGCGCCGAGGCCGTGGACAAGGCGTACGACGGTAAGCTCGCCGCCGTGCTCGAAGCCCTCGGTGCCTCGGGCGCCGAAGGCGAGATCACCAAGCTGCCGGCCCCGGACGGCCTCAAGGTCCCGGTCGTGCTGGCCGTCGGACTGGGCTCCGTACCCGAGACGGACGAGTCGTACGACGAAGAGGTGCTGCGCCGCTCCGCCGGTGCGGCCGCCCGCGCGCTGCACGGCAGCAAGAAGGCCGGCTTCGTCCTTCCCCTCGACGACGCCTCCGCCGTCACGGCCGTGGCCGAGGGCGCGCTGCTGGGCGCGTACGCCTTCACCGCCTACCAGGGCGGCGAGAAGAAGGACGGTGACAAGAACGGCGGCCCGAAGCAGCCGCTGGCCGAGGTGACCCTGCTCGGCGCCAAGCCGCGCGACAAGGAGCACAAGGCCGCCGCCGAGCGCGCCACGGTCATCGCGACCGAGGTCAACATCGCCCGCGACCTGGTGAACACCCCGCCGAACGACCTGACCCCCGAGGCCTTCGCCGCGGTCGCCGCCGCGACCGCCAAGGAGAACGGCATCAAGGTCCAGGTCCTGGACGAGAAGGCGCTCGTCAAGGGCGGCTACGGCGGCATCATGGGCGTCGGCAAGGGCTCCGAGAACCCGCCGCGCCTGGTGAAGCTCTCCTACACCCACCCCAAGGCGGAGAAGACCCTCGCCTACGTCGGCAAGGGCATCACCTACGACTCCGGCGGCATCTCCCTGAAGCCGGCCGGCCACAACGAGACGATGAAGTGCGACATGGCCGGCGCCGCCGCCGTCTTCGCCTCCGTGGTCGCGGCCGCCAAGCTCGGCCTCCAGGTCAACGTCACCGGCTGGCTCGCGCTCGCCGAGAACATGCCGTCCGGTTCCGCCACCAAGCCCGGCGACGTGCTGCGCATGTACAGCGGCAAGACCGTCGAGGTCCTCAACACGGACGCCGAGGGCCGCCTGGTCCTCGGTGACGCGCTGACCAAGGCCTCCGAGGACAACCCGGACGCGATCGTCGACGTCGCGACCCTGACCGGCGCCATGGTGCTGGCCCTGGGCGACCGCACCTTCGGCGTCATGGCCAACGACGACGCCTTCCGCACCTCGATCCACGAGATCGCGGAAGAGGTCGGCGAGGCCTCCTGGCCGATGCCGCTCCCGCAGGACCTGCGCAAGTCGATGGACTCCCCCACCGCCGACATCGCCAACATGGGTGTCCGGATGGGCGGCGGCCTGGTGGCCGGCCTCTTCCTGCAGGAGTTCGTCGGCGAGGGCATCACCTGGGCCCACCTCGACATCGCCGGCCCGGCCTTCCACGAGGGCGCCCCGTACGGCTACACCCCCAAGGGCGGCACCGGCTCGGCCGTGCGCACCCTGGTGCGGCTGGCCGAGCGCACGGCCACGGGCGACCTGGGCTGACGCTCGCGTCCCGGACGACCCGGGCGGCTCGAGCCCGAGGCGGCTCGGACCCTAGGCAACCCGGGCAAACCTGGATGACGACGGGCCCCGGACCTGATCAGATTTTCCGATCGGGTCCGGGGCCTGTTCACTTTCGACGAAATCCGTACGTTTCTACGCCGCGGTAACCCACGGTTCGGGCAGAACCACCTGTCCCAGGGCAGGCCCGGCGTCCCGCGTTCCGCCGACAAATGCGAAGATGGGTTCTCGGCAGGACAGGGCCCCCACCACAGGGCCGAAGAAGCAAGCGGCCGTATACCAGCCGCCGCCCGGTCACAGAGGACCGGTGCTCGGCGCACATGCATGGAGGACGTGACGTGGCGAACGACGCCAGCACCGTTTTCGACCTAGTGATCCTCGGCGGCGGCAGTGGCGGTTACGCCGCGGCGCTGCGCGCATCCCAGCTGGGTCTGGACGTTGCCCTGATCGAGAAGAACAAGCTCGGCGGCACCTGCCTGCACAACGGCTGCATCCCCACGAAGGCTCTGCTGCACGCGGGCGAGGTCGCCGACTCGGCTCGTGAAGCCGCCCAATTCGGTGTCAAGACCTCTTTCGAGGGCATCGACATCGCGGGCGTCCACAAGTACAAGGACGAAGTCGTCGCGGGCCTGTACAAGGGTCTGCAGGGCCTGGTCGCCTCCCGCAAGGTGACCTACATCGAGGGTGAGGGCCGCCTCTCCTCGCCGACGTCCGTCGACGTGAACGGCGAGCGCATCCAGGGCCGCCACGTCCTGCTGGCGACCGGCTCCGTGCCGAAGTCGCTGCCCGGCCTGCAGATCGACGGCAACCGCATCCTCTCCTCGGACCACGCCCTGGTCCTGGACCGCGTGCCCGAGTCCGCGATCATCCTGGGCGGCGGCGTCATCGGCGTCGAGTTCGCCTCGGCGTGGAAGTCCTTCGGCTCCGAGGTCACCGTCATCGAGGGCCTCAAGCACCTCGTGCCGGTCGAGGACGAGAACAGCTCGAAGCTGCTGGAGCGCGCGTTCCGCAAGCGCGGCATCAAGTTCAACCTCGGCACCTTCTTCGACAAGGCCGAGTACACCGAGAACGGCGTACGGGTCACCCTCGCCGACGGCAAGACCTTCGAGGCCGAGGTGCTGCTGGTCGCCATCGGCCGCGGTCCGGTCTCGCAGGGTCTGGGCTACGAGGAGCAGGGCGTCGCGATGGACCGCGGCTACGTCCTGGTCGACGAGTACATGCAGACGAACGTGCCGACCGTCTCGGCCGTCGGCGACCTCGTCCCGACCCTCCAGCTCGCGCACGTCGGCTTCGCCGAGGGCATCCTGGTCGCAGAGCGTCTGGCCGGTCTCAAGACCGTCCCGATCGACTACGACGGTGTCCCGCGCGTCACGTACTGCCACCCCGAAGTCGCTTCCGTAGGCATCACCGAGGCCAAGGCCAAGGAGATCTACGGTGCGGACAAGGTCATCGCCGCGAAGTTCAACCTCGCGGGCAACGGCAAGAGCAAGATCCTGAAGACCGCGGGCGAGATCAAGCTCGTCCAGGTCAAGGATGGCGCCGTGGTCGGTATCCACATGGTGGGCGACCGTATGGGCGAGCAGGTCGGCGAAGCCCAGCTGATCTACAACTGGGAAGCCCTGCCGGCCGAGGTCGCGCAGCTCATCCACGCGCACCCGACGCAGAACGAGGCCCTCGGTGAGGCGCACCTCGCGCTGGCCGGCAAGCCGCTGCACAACCACGACTAATCGTCACGGGCGCGACGACCACTTCCGCACATTCGTTAGGAGCAACTGAAACCATGTCGGTTTCCGTAACCCTTCCGGCGCTCGGAGAGAGCGTTACTGAGGGCACTGTCACCCGCTGGCTGAAGGCCGAGGGCGAGCGCGTCGAGGCCGACGAGCCGCTGCTCGAGGTCTCGACCGACAAGGTGGACACCGAGATCCCGTCCCCCGTGGCCGGCATCCTGGCGTCCATCAAGGTCGCCGAGGACGAGACCGTCGAGGTCGGCGCCGAGCTGGCCGTCATCGACGACGGCTCGGGCGCGCCGGCCGAGGCTGCCGCTCCGGCCGCCGAGGCCCCCGCCGCTCCGGCTCCGGCTCCGGCCGCCGAGGCCCCCGCGGCCGCGGCTCCGGCTCCGGCCGCCGAGCCGGCCCCTGCCGCCGCCGCCCCGGCCGCGTCCGGCACCGATGTCGTGCTCCCCGCCCTGGGCGAGTCCGTCACCGAGGGCACCGTCACCCGCTGGCTGAAGCAGGTCGGCGAGTCCGTCGAGGCCGACGAGCCGCTGCTCGAGGTCTCGACCGACAAGGTCGACACCGAGATCCCCGCCCCGGTCGCCGGCGTCCTGCTGGAGATCCTGGTCGCCGAGGACGAGAACGCCGAGGTCGGCGCCCGTCTGGCCGTCATCGGCGCGGCCGGCGCGGCCCCCGCGGCCGCCCCCGCCGCCGCTGCTCCGGCTCCGGCCGCCGCTCCGGCCCCGGCTCCGGCTCCGGCTGCCGCCCCGGCTCCGGCCCCGGCTGCTCCGGTCGCCGCTGCTCCGGCTCCGGTCGCCGCTCCGGCTCCGGGGCACTTGCGTGGTTCCGGCCTACTGGGCGCGGCGGTCGTGCTGCTTGGGGATCTTCTTCCC
>NZ_JBEXOV010000029.1:0-82353 GCF_040611715.1 Streptomyces sp. NPDC006544
GGCAGCTGGCTCCCGCAGCCCGCCGCATGGGCCGGCCTGAGCGTCGCCGCGCAGACCGGCGACCCCCACTCCACCCTCGAGCTCTACCGCGCGGCCCTCGAACTGCGCCGCGCCCTGCCGGGCCTCGGCGCCCCCGAGGCCGGGCCCCTGACCTGGCTCCCCGCGCCCGAGGGCGTCCTCCTCTTCACCCGCCCCGGCTTCGCCTGCACCCTCAACACCCGGCCCGCCCCGCTCGAACTTCCCGCCCCCGGGCGCCCCGTACTCTCCAGCGCTCCGGTGGAGACGGACGGCAGGACCGTGCGGCTGCCCTCGGACTCGTGCACTTGGTGGGCTTTGTAGCGTGCGACCGGTACAGTCCAATCCCGTGACCGCACGGCTAGCCGACATCGCAGCCCAGGCGGGGGTCAGCGAAGCCACAGTCAGCCGCGTGCTCAACGGCAAGCCCGGTGTGGCCGCAGGCACCCGTGAATCCGTGCTGGCCGCCCTCGACGTGCTCGGCTACGAACGCCCCGTACGACTGCGCCAGCGCAGCGCGGGACTCGTCGGGCTGATAACCCCCGAGCTCGACAACCCCATCTTCCCGGCGCTCGCCCAGGTCATCGGCCAGGCGCTGACCCGGCAGGGGTACACGCCGGTGCTGGCCACGCAGACGCCCGGCGGGTCCACCGAGGACGAGCTGACCGAGATGCTCGTCGACCGCGGGGTCTCCGGGATCATCTTCGTCTCCGGACTGCACGCGGACACCACGGCCGACATGGGCCGCTACGACCAACTCCGCGGGCAGGGCGTTCCGTACGTCCTCATCAACGGGTTCTCCGACAAGGTGCAGGCCCCCTTCGTCTCCCCCGACGACCGCGCCGCCATGCAGCTCGCGGTCACCCACCTGACCGCGCTCGGGCACACCCGGATCGGACTGGCCGTCGGACCCAAGCGGTTCGTGCCCGTCCTGCGCAAGATCGAGGGCTTCCGGCTCGGCATGAAGGAGCGGCTCGGACTCGCCGAGGACGAGATCGAGGAGCTCGTCCAGCACTCCCTCTACACGCTGGAGGGCGGCCAGGCCGCCGCGTCCGCGCTCATCTCGCGGGGCTGCACGGCGGTGGTGTGCGCGAGCGACATGATGGCGCTCGGCGCGATCCGGGCGGCCCGGCAGCAGGGGCTCCGGGTGCCGCAGGACGTCTCGGTCGTGGGCTTCGACGACTCCCCGCTCATAGCGTTCACGGATCCGCCGCTGACCACGATCCGCCAGCCCGTCCAGGCCATGGGCCAGGCGGCCGTCCGGACCCTGCTGGAGGAGATCGGCGGGACGCCGGCACCGCACAGCGAGTTCGTCTTCCTGCCCGAGCTGGTGGTCCGCGGGTCGACCGCGTCGGGGCCGCAGCAGGGCCGGGGCCCCGCCCGCCCCTGATCGCAGACCCCTAGGGACACAAGGGCTCCGCTCGTCCACGAGGGGGAGATGCTGCGCCCAAGACCGTCCCAAGGGATGATCGGAGGCGAGTACGCCATCTGGCAGACTCTTTCCCTATGGGTGAAGCGAGCGTGAAGACACTGGATACCCGGACGGACCTCTCGTCACCTGTCGTGGCCGAGGGCGCGAACCGCCCGGAGTCTTCCGAGCGTGCCCGGTTCTCCCGGATGCGCGTTCCGCGGCGGCCCCGGCTCTGGTTCGAGATCCTGCTCATCGCGGTCAGCTACTGGACGTATTCGCTGATCCGCAACGCCGTGCCGGAGCAGAAGGCGGCCGCGCTCGCGAACGCCGACTGGATCTGGAAGGTGGAGCGGGCGCTCGGCATCGCCGTGGAGGAGAAGGTCAATCACGCGGTCAATTCGGTGACCTGGCTCGTGGTGGGCATGAACTACTACTACGCCACGCTCCACTTCGTCGTGACCATCGGCGTGCTGGTCTGGATCTACCGCTTCCATCCCGGGCGTTACGCGGCGACGCGGCTCGTCCTCTTCGCCACCACGGGCGTGGCCCTGGTCGGCTACTACTTCTACCCGCTCGCGCCGCCCCGGCTGATGAACGGGCACGACTTCGTCGACACCGTGCTGGTCCACCACACCTGGGGGTCCATGGCCTCCGGCAACCTCAAGCACATGTCGAACCAGTACGCGGCCATGCCCTCCATGCACATAGGGTGGTCGCTCTGGTGCGGGCTGACGATCTTCGCGGTCGCCTCCGCCCCCTGGGCCCGGATCCTGGGCCTGCTCTACCCGACGACGACGCTGATCGTGATCGTGTCCACCGCCAACCACTTCTGGCTCGACGCCGCGGGCGGCATGCTCTGCCTGGCCTTCGGCTTCGCCGTCTCCCGCGCCTGGTACGGGTCCCTCCCGCACCGGCTGCCGCGGCGGCCCGAGGACACCGGCCGCCACCCGGTGGCGACGGCCGTGCTGAACCACCCGGCGCTGAGCCGCTTCAAGCGCTGAGCCGCTCAGGGCGCTGAGGCCCGGGGCCCCCGGGCCACGCGGAGCCGTCCACGGGCCGGGCCTCCCTCTTGCGGGCCTTCCCGTGCCAGGAGGCCCCCCGCGGAACCTCAGCCCGCCCTGTGGGTGATCCGCCCGCCCGACATCGTGAGCCGGACCGGAGCCCCGGCCAGCTCGTCCGCCGGAGCCTCCACCGGATCCAGCCCGAAGGCCGTCAGATCGGCCCGGAAGCCGGGCGCGATCCGGCCCGCCACCCGCTCCTCCCCCGCCGCCAGCGCGGCGTGCGAGGTCATGCCCTCCAGGGCCATCAGCCCGGTCAGCGCCGCCCCCGTCCCCGCCGGCGTACCCGCCGAGGCCGCACCGCGCGGGCTGCGGGCCACGGCCAGTACCCGGCGGGCGTCGTAGGGGGCGATCGGCCAGTCCGAGCCCAGGGCCAGGACCGCACCGGCCTCGCGCAGGTCCCGGCACCGCCAGGCGCGGCCCGCCCGTTCCTCCCCCAGCCGCCTGGACCACTCGTCGCTCTGGTCGGCCCGGGTGTACGCGGTGTGCGGCGGCTGCATCGAGGCGATCACCCCGAGCTCCGCGAACCGCTTCAGCTGGCCGTCGGGGACCGTCTCGATGTGCTCGATCCGGTGCCGCATCCGGGCCTGCGCGCCCAGCGAGGCCACGGTGTCCAGGACGTGCCGGACGGCCGCGTCGCCGATGGCGTGGGTCGCGGTGCGGACCCCGGCCGCGTCGAGGACCCGCAGCGCCCCGGCGTAGGCCTGCGGGTCCGGCCAGAAGGCCTCCGTGCCCTGGCCGTGGCAGTCGGCGTGCTCCAGCCAGGCGGTGCCTCCCTCGACGGTGCCGTCCATGAAGAACTTCACGCCGCCGACCCGCCAGTGGCGGCCGCCGAGCAGCTGGGTCTCGATCAGCTCCTCCAGCTCGTCGGGGCCCGCGCCCGGCATGCACCACGGCGACAGGTTCAGCCGCAGCGCCAGATCGCCCTCGTACTCCACGGTCGCGAGCAGGGCCGGTACGTCCCCGGCCCCGAGATCCATGACGTGGGCGCCCGTCAGCCCGGTGGCGGCCATGTCGGAGAGCAGCCGGGTGAGCCGGACCCGGCGCTCGGCGTACGCGGGCTTCGGCGCGAGGGAGCCCACCAGGTCCATCGCGGCCTGCTCGATCAGGTGGCCCGTGGGCCGCCCGGCGCCGTCGCAGACGATCTCGGAACGCTGGGCGAAGGCGCGCGGGCCGGTGATCCCGGCGGCGGCCAGGGCCGCGCCGGAGGCCAGGGCGGAGTGGCCGTCGTAGAGGCGCAGGAAGGCGGGGGCGCCGTCGAGGACGTCCTCGATCAGCGCCTTGTCGACGGGGCGGCCGCCGAAGGCGTTGTGCTCGAGGCCGTAGCCGAGGATCCAGCCGCCGGGGCCGCGGGCGGCCGTACGCAGGGCGGTGCGGAGCCGGTCCAGGTCGGTGACGGCGGAGAGGTCCGTACCGGTGGCCATCTCGATGCCCCAGACGGGGTGGCTGTGGGCGTCGGTGAGTCCGGGGGTGAGGGTGGCTCCGTCGAGGCCGGTCACCACGGTGCCGGGGCCGCGCCAGTCGCGTACGTCGGCCTCGTCGCCGACGGCCACGATCGTGCCGCCGAGGACGGCTACCGCGCGGGCCTCGGGGCGGGCGGGGTCGAGGGTGCGGACGCGGGCTCCGGTGAGGACGGTGTCGGCAGCGGGCACGGCGCTTCTCCTTCGGGGGTACCGGTGGTACCGGAAGTGTCGGTGACGTCGGTGGTGTGGGGTACGGGTCGTGTCGGAGGTGTCGGAGGTGTCGGGGAGGTCGGAGGCTTCCTCCGGTCACGCGCCGCGTGCCGAGTGGCGTGACAATGGGGTGAGGAACGCGTCTGCCGTTGCGGAGAGGCGGGACGTCATCGTGGCGTACATAGCCGTGACCGCCCTGAGTCATGTCGGGCTGGTCCGCGAGCACAACGAGGACAGCCTGGTCGTCGGACCGTGGACACTGTGCGGGACCACGACCACGAGCCCCCAGACGCTTCTGTTCCCCCTCGGCAGACCGCTCGTCGTCGCGGTCGCCGACGGGCTGGGCGGCCAGCCGGCCGGCGAGGTCGCCAGCGA
Organism: Streptomyces sp. NPDC006544; assembly: GCF_040611715.1. Classification (NCBI taxonomy): domain Bacteria; kingdom Bacillati; phylum Actinomycetota; class Actinomycetes; order Kitasatosporales; family Streptomycetaceae; genus Streptomyces; species Streptomyces sp. NPDC006544. The sequence continues at coordinate 4,533 of NZ_JBEXOV010000029.1, forward strand.
GCTGGTCGTCCGCGAGCTCTCCCTGCTCGGCCCTTCGCTGGACGGCGCCCGAGCCGTCGAGAACGCCCTGGACCTCTGCAATCACGCGGTGTTCTCGGCCACGGCGGGCCGCCCGGAGCTGACGGCCATGGGGACCACGGTGGCCGGGACCCTCGTCCTGGAGGATTCGCTGCTGGTGTTCAACGTGGGCGACAGCAAGGTGTTCCACGCGGCCCCGGACGGGCTGCGCCAGGTCAGCGTGGACGACAGCCCACTGCCGGAGCCGGGTCAGCGCACCACGTCGGCCGTGACGCAGACGCTGGGCGGACGGCGCGGGCACAGCACCGTCACGCCCCATGTGGCGACCCTCCCGCTGTCCACGGGCGACCGCTATCTGCTGTGCAGCGACGGGCTGACCGACCCGGTGCCGGACGAGGCCGTCGACGAGCTGTTGCGGATGTACGACGACGGAAAGGCGGCCTACGAGCTGTGGAAGGCCGCCATCGAGGCCGGGGGTCCCGACAACATCACCCTCGCGCTGGTACGCATCGGCGCGTGACGCCGACCGCCTCGCGGGCCGGGGAAAGGACGACCCGGCCCGGCCACGCCGCCGGCCCCCTCCCCCGGTCGGGTGCATACGATCAACTCGACTGGCTCGTAGGCCCATAGTCCCTGCCGACCGGCTCCCCGGTACGGGTCGCGGCCGTGGAACCCGCACCGGCGCAGGACCCCGAACCCGACCGGGACCCCGGTCCGGGCTCCGGCGCCCGGCCCGCGACCGAGGCCGCCTGACCCCCGGCCGCGATCCCGTGAGGAATTCGACCGCCCCGCGGGGCAACCGAATCCGGGCGGGTGGTGGTCAAGGGGGCGAAGGAGGTGCCCATGCAAGCCGAGGAAGAAGCCCACTTCCACTCGTTCGTCGCCGCGCGCTGGACCCATCTGGTGCGGACCGCGTACCTGTTGACGGGCGATCCGCACGACGCGGAGGACGTGACCCAGGCCGCGCTCGCGAAGGCGTACCGGTCGTGGCGGCGCGTGGCGCGCATGGACAGCCCCGAGGCGTACGTCCGCCGGATGCTGGTCACGTGCAACAGCGACCGGTTCCGCAAGCGCCGGGTCGCCGAGCGGCTGACGGCCAGCGTGCCGGACACCTCGGTGCGCGACAACGCCGTGGCGTGGGCCGACGAACGCAGCGTGCTGATGGAGGCATTGGCCCAACTGCCCGCCCGCCAGCGGGCGGTGGTGGTGATGCGGTACTGGGAGGACCTCTCCGAGGCCGAGACCGCCGACGTCCTGGGGTGCTCCCAGGGCACCGTCAAGAGCCAGGCGTCCAAGGCCCTGGTGAAACTGCGGGCCTGGCCCGGACTGGACCGGATCGCGACGAGGAACGAGGGGGCGGCCGCGTGAACGGGCAGGGCAGCGAACGGGGCGACGGGCAGCGCGACGGGCGGGGCAGCGGGCGGGCCGAGGGGCTCGGCCGCCTTCACGGGGGCCCGCGGGGCGACGAGTTCGAGGGGGACCTGCGCGAGTGGATGGCCCGGGGCGCCGAGGGCGTGCGGCCGGCCGCCGCACCGTACCCGGAGATCGTCCGGCAGGGCCGCGCGGCGCGCCGGCGCCGGCTGGCGGTGGCCGGGGCCGCCCTGTTCGTGCTCGCCGTCGTACCGGCCACGACACTCGCCTTCGCCGGCTACGGCGCCGGCGACGACGGCCCGGCCGAGCGGGTGTCCGTGGCGGGCGACGGACCGGGACCGAGCACGGCCCCGCCGTCCCCCCAGCCGCCCCCTGGACCGGCCGCACCCGCGACCCCCGGGCAGCTCACCGACGGGATCACCCTCCAGGAGGCGGCCGCCGGGCTCGAGAAGTGCCTCGCCTACGACCGGCAGCACTCCGCCGAACTGCCGTACGTCCGGCCCGATCCGGGCAGGGCCGCCGAATACCGGATCCTGCTCGCGCTCCGCAGCCCCGGCAACGACAACTCGCCGGGTGAGGGCCAGTTCATCGTCGCCGTCAAGGACGCTCCTTCGCCGGCCCGGATCATCTGCGGGATCAAGGAGGGCGAGGCGAGCAGCCTGAACACCTCCACCGGCGCGGGCTCGGATCCGGTGCCGTGGCCGGTCGCCCCCGACATCAACGGGGGCAAGCTCTATCTGCAGCGGATGCGCTCCGAGGGCGCCTGGCAGCTGCCGTACCGCTGGGGCAGCATCGGCACCGTCACCCCCGACGTGGCCCGGGTCACCGTCGGATACGGCGGCGCCACGGTCGAAGCCGCCCTCGACCGCGGCTGGTTCGCCGCCACCGGCGTCCTGGACCGGGCCGTCACCGAGGCCCCGCGGATCAAGGGCTACGACGCCCAGGGCAAGCAGGTCTACGACTCCACCCAGGACAAGGGCTACGACAAGACCATCCCGTAGCCCGGACGGGCGCGTGGGACCTCGCCGCCGTACAGGGGTCGGCGGCGAGGTCCCGGGCGTCGCACAGGCGTCGGGCAGGGGCCGTACGGGCGTCGCACCGCGGCGCCCGCGAGGCCTACGCGCCGTAGAACAGCTCGTCCACCACGGCCCGGGCGCGGCGGGTGATGCGCCGGTAGTCGTCGAGCATTTCGCCGACCCGCCCCGGGGCGTAGCCGAGGTAGCGGCCGACCGCCGCCAGTTCGCGGGCGTCGGAGGGGAACGTGTCCCCGGCGCGGCCGCGGACCAGCATCACGGCGTTGCGGACCCGGGTGGCCAGTACCCAGGCCTCGTCGAGGATCTGCGCCTCCTCGGTCGGGATCAGCCCGGCCGCGTGGGCGGCGGCCAGGGCCCTTCGGGTCCGGGTCGTGCGCAGGCCCGGTTCGGCCCACGCGTGCCGCATCTGGAGCAGTTGGACGGTCCACTCCACGTCGCTGAGCCCGCCGCGGCCGAGTTTGGCGTGCAGGGTCGGGTCGGCGCCGCGGGGCAGGCGTTCGGATTCCATCCGGGCCTTGAGCCGGCGGATCTCGCGGGTCGCGTCGTCCCCGAGGCCCTCCATCGGGTAGCGCAGCGGGTCGACGAGCTCGATGAACCGGGCCCCGAGCTCGGCGTCGCCCGCGACGGGTTCGGCACGCAGCAGCGCCTGGGACTCCCAGGTGAGGGACCAGCGGCGGTAGTAGGCGGCGTAGGAGGGAAGGGTGCGCACCAGCGGGCCGGAGCGGCCTTCGGGGCGCAGGTCGGCGTCGATGAGCAGCGGCGGGTCGGCGGTGGGCAGCTGGAGGAGCCTGCGCATCTCGGCGATGACGGCCTGGGCGGCCTTCGCGGCCACCTCTTCCTCGACCCCCTCGCGGGGTTCGTGGACGAACAGGACGTCCGCGTCGGAGCCGTAGCCGAGCTCGTGGCCGCCGAAGCGGCCGACACCGATGATCGCGAAGCGGGTGGGCAGGGTGTCCCCCCACTGCCCCTGGACGGCGGCGCGCAGGGCGCCGGCGACGGTGGCGGCGGTGAGGTCGGAGAGGGCGTCGCCGACCCGGTCGACCAGGGCTCCGTGGTCCTCCTCGGCCGGGTTGTCCTCCGTACCGTAGGAGCCGATGATGTCGGCGGCGGTGGTGCGGAACAGCTCGCGGCGGCGGACTCCGCGGACGGCGGCCACGCCCGCTTCGGGGGTCGCGGCGCGGCCTACGGCGGCGAGCACCTCCTGTTCGAGGGCCTCGTGGCTACGGGGTACCAGGCCTTCGGGGTCGCCGAGCAGGGCGACGGCCTCGGGTGCGCGCATCAGCAGGTCGGGGGCGAGGCGGCCGGCGGACAGGACGCGGGCGAGGTTCTCGGCGGCGGCGCCCTCGTCGCGCAGGAGCCGCAGGTACCAGGGGGTCTTGCCGAGGGCGTCGGAGACCTTGCGGAAGCCGAGCAGGCCGGCGTCCGGGTCGGCGGAGTCGGCGAACCAGCCGAGGAGGACCGGCAGCAGGGTGCGCTGGATGGCGGCCTTGCGCGTGACGCCGGAGGCGAGGGCTTCGAGGTGGCGCAGGGCGGCGACCGGGTCGGCGTACCCGAGGGCTTCGAGGCGCTGGCCGGCGGCTCGGGGGGAGAGCCGGGTCTCGCCGGGGGCGAGCTGGGCGACGGCGTCGAGGAGCGGGCGGTAGAAGAGCTTCTCGTGGAGGCGGCGGACGACGGAGGCGTGCCGGCGCCAGGCCTTGTTGAGCTCGGCGACGGGTTCGGTGCGCAGGCCCATGGAGCGGCCGAGGCGGCGCAGGTCGGCCTCGTCCTCGGGGACGAGGTGGGTGCGGCGCAGCCGGTAGAGCTGGATGCGGTGTTCCATGGCGCGCAGGAACCGGTACGCGTCGTGCAGTTGGGCGGCGTCGGCGCGCCCGACGTAGCCGCCGGCGGCCAGCGCGTGCAGGGCGTCGAGGGTGCTGCCGGAGTGCAGGGTGGCGTCGGACCGGCCGTGGACGAGCTGGAGGAGCTGGACGGCGAACTCGACGTCGCGCAGGCCGCCGGGGCCGAGTTTCAGTTCGCGGTCGACCTGTGCGGCCGGGATGTTGTCGACGACGCGGCGGCGCATCTTCTGGACGTCGGCGACGAAGTTCTCGCGCTCGGCGGCCTGCCAGACGAGGGGGGTTATGGCTTCGACGTACTCGGCGCCGAGCCTTTCGTCGCCGGCGACGGCGCGGGCCTTGAGGAGGGCCTGGAACTCCCAGGTCTTGGCCCAGCGCTGGTAGTAGGCGAGGTGGGAGGCGAGGGTGCGGACGAGCGGACCGTTCCTCCCCTCGGGGCGGAGGTTGGCGTCGACGGGCCAGATGGTGCCTTCGACGGTGGTCTCGGAGCAGATCCGCATGAGGTGGGAGGCGAGACGGGTGGCGGCCTGGACGGCCTTGCCCTCGTCGGTGCCGGGGGTGGCGTCGCCCACGAAGATGACGTCGACGTCCGAGACGTAGTTCAGTTCGTGGCCGCCGCACTTCCCCATGGCGATGACGGCGAGCCGGCAGGCGGCCGCGTCCTCGGGGGCGGCGGCGCCGGCGATGCGCAGGGCCGCGCGCAGCGTGGCGGTGGCGAGGTCGGCGAGCTCGGCGGCGGCCTGGGCCACGTCGGTGGTGCCGCAGACGTCGCGGGCGGCGATGGAGAGCAGGCAGCGGCGGTAGGCGATGCGCAGGGCGACGGGGTCGTGGGCGCCGGCCAGGCCCTGTTCGAACTCGGGGAGTCCGGGGTGCAGGTCGGCGGCCTCGTAGGTGACGAGGGCCTGCCAGTCCCGGGGGTGGCGGGCGAGGTGGTCGGCGAGCGCCTCGGAGGCGCCGAGCACGCCGAGGAGGCGGTCGCGGAGCGGTTTGGCGCTGACGAGGGTGTCGAGGAGCAGGGGCCGCTCGTCGTCGCTCTGCGCCTCGGCGAGCCGGACGAGCCCGAGGAGGGCGAGGTCGGGGTCCGCGGTGGCGCCGAGGGCGTCGAGGAGGACCGGGTCGTGGCGGACGGTGGCCAGCGCCTCGGAGTCGAGCAGCCGGGTGGCGGCGGAGAGGTCGATGAAGCCGCTGCGCAGCAGCCGGCTGAAGGTACTGCTCCTGCGTCCCGGGACTGTCATCCCGCCGCCTCCCGCGTACGTCGGCTGCCTCTGCCCTGGCCGGGCGCTTCGCGGCTCCGTGGCCGCCGGGGGCCCGGTGGTCGCGGCGCGGTCCGTGATCGCCCGGGGGAAGCCTAGCCGGAGCAGGCGTTCGACTCACCGGGACGGGTGCGGGCCCGGGCACCGGGACGTGGCGGGCGGGGCGGGCGGGGCGGCCCCGGGCGGCCCCTCGAGGGGGCGTTCCGGGGTGTACCGGCGGACGAACGGCGTCCACATGTCGGTCACATACGCACACGAAACACGCACAATACACCACCAAAGAGGGTCACTTCCGGAAATCAGAAGTCATCGGCCGACCGAGTGAACCAAGTTGCCCGTATTGACCTCTCATTGACTGACCGACACTGACCGGCCGCCCCGACCCCGCGGCTGATCGGCGGTCCTCTCTTCCGCCGGAACGACCCCGAGGCGTAAACCGATGCCCGTATCCCGCCGCCGCTTCCTCCTCGCCACCGTGCTCCCGATGCTCACCGTCGGAGTCACCGGCGTGCTCGCCGTGGCCTCCGGCCAGCAGACGGCCGCCGAAGGCAACCCCGGAACGGACCCGACGGCCGCCCTGCCCGCGAGCACCACCGCCGGATCGGTCCTCCAGATCGTCGCCCACCCCGACGACGACCTGTTCTTCATGAACCCGGACCTCAGCCGCTCCCTGCTGAGCGGCACCCCGCTCACCACGCTGTACCTCACCTCGGGCGAGGCGGACGGCCGCAACGAGGCCGGCGGCGGCGCGGCCAAGGACCCGGAGCAGCCCGCCGACCGCGGCCACTACTCGGAGGCCCGGCAGAACGGCATACGCTCCGCCTACGCCCAGATGGCCACCGGCGAGCGCACCAGCGCGTGGCGTCGCACGGTCATACCGACGGCGGGCGGCGGCCAGGCCGAGCTCGACGTCCTCGTCGCCAAGCCGAACGTGAACCTGGTCTGGCTGCAGATGCGCGAGTCCCGCGCCCCCGTCGCGGACACGCCGGACAGCCTGCGCGGCCTCTGGTACGGCCGGATACCGGCGCTCGTGCCCCAGCTCGCCACCGGCACCCCCGTCAAGCAGGGGCACACGTACACCAAGGACCAGGTCATCGCGGCGATAGCCGCGGTCCTGGAGCGGTACCGGCCGACGACGATACGGATGCAGGACCCGACGCCGGGGCGGTACGCCGAGACCGGCAGGTACACCGATCACCAGGACCACATGTACGGGGCCCGGTTCGCGCAGGCCGGCGCGGCCTCGTACGCCGCGCGGGTCCCGGTCGGGGAGCGGCCCCACTTCGCCGTCCAGAGCTACCTGGGCTACCACAACGGCACCCTGCCGCACTCGCTGGACCCGCAGACCGCCGAGACGAAGACCGGCTTCCTCAAGACGTACGCCTGGCACGACAAGCAGAACTACTGCGGGTCCCCCTCCGGCTGCGGCGACCGCAAGGTCGCGGGCAGCCCGACCGGCCACAACTGGGCCCAGTCGCTGCGCTACGCCCGCGCCGACAACGCCTCCTGGCTGGCCCAGGGCACGCCCGGGCGGCTGTACGCCTTCGCCGTCCTCGACGGCCAGATGGCCGTCTGGAACCGCGGGGCCGGCACCGGCCCCGGCGCCGCCTGGCAGGGCCCGGCCCTGCTGCCGGGCACCGGCATCGACCCGGGCGCCACCACCACCCGCTACCCCGACGGGCGCGTCGCGGTCCTCGCCACCCGCACCGTCTTCGGCGAACAGCCGCAGGACTACCGTCGCGAGATCGTCTACACCGCCCAGTCCGAGCCCGGCGGACCCTTCGGGGAGTGGGTCTCGCTCGGCACCCCCGAGACCAGCGACGAGGACGGCACCTCCTCGATCAGCGCACCCTCCGCGGCCGCCGACCGGGACGGCCGGCTGACCGTGTACGTCCGCGACGCGCGCCGCACCCTGCGCGCCCGCGTCCAGCAGCCCTCGGGCAGCTTCGGCGACTGGCAGTCCCTCGGCGGCGCGGACCTGCAGAGCGACCCCGTGACGGCCACCGACTCGGCCGGGCGGCGCCACGTCTACGCCGCGACCACCCAGTCCGTGCTCGCCTGGATCCAGCCCGCCCCGGACGCCCCGCTGGCCGGGCCCTTCCCGACCGGGCTGCCGGCCACCACCGTGCCCCTCACCGTGGCCCAGGAGGGCGCGGGCGTCCGCCTCTTCTTCCGGCGTCCCGATTCGGGCGTCGTGCGCACCGCCCTGGTCACGGCGGGCGCCGGCAGCGCGAAGCCGGCCGTCTCCAGCATCACGGAAGCCGGCGGCCGGGCCGGCTACGGCGCGATCGGCGTGGCCGGCCGCCTCCTGTCGGGCCGCGCCGACTCGGGCACCGTCAGCACGACGGGCCTCGGCGGGCCGCCGGCCTGGACGGAGTCCGGGATGCTCTTCGCGGGCGCCCCGGCGGGCACCGTGGAACAGGGCGGCGCCACCACGACGGCGGTCCTCGGCCTGGACGCGGAACTCCACGTCACCACGGCCCACCCCACCCAGGCCCGCCCGGTCTGGCACCGCGCGGTCCCGCCGGCGTGACCCCGAGCACTCCGCACACCCCTCGCACCCGGCGCGCGAAGCCCGCCCCCGAGGTCGCGCCCCCGAGGTCCCGCCCCCGCCCGGTACCGGGAGCGGGACCTCACCCGTCGCCTCCCGTGAGGAGCTCCAGGACGTGGGCCGCGGTCCAGTTGCCGGCCGCGCCGGGGCAGGCGGACAGGTAGTCGGCGATGTCCGGCTCCTCCCACGGCCCCGATTCCAGCAAGCCGCCGGCCAGGTACCGCAGGTACGCGGCCGACGGCATGAGCGGCTCGACGTCCCGGAGGGTCCAGGGGGCGGTGAAGGTCAGCAAGGGGATGCCCTCGACCGTCCCCGGACAGATCAGCGTCTCGTAGCGCCCCGGCCCCAACGCGTCGCGTCCCCGGCGCAGGACCGTGGTCAGGTCCAGGTCAGCGCCCGGCTCCTCGTACATCTCCTGTGCGGCGATGTCCGACAGCTGACCCGGGGTCACGAGGTGGGCCCGCACCCGCATGCGGCCGGGCGCCGTCGGATCGTAGAAACCCCTGCCGCCGGTCCACACCGGGGACTCGGTGGCGAAGTAGAGCCGCCCCTCGAGCTCGACGGCGACCGACCGCTCCGGCGCCCGCCGGTCGCGGCAGCCTGGATAGGCGCGGGCCGCACCGGGCGGTGTCCCACCGGCGAGGTAGGCGGCCAGCCGGTCCATGTGCATGTTGGAGCCGTACGCCGCGTACCAGACGCGCTCGGGGGCGCCGTGAGCCTCGGCTTCGGCTTCGGCGGCGAGAGGAACCACGGTGTGGACGACCATGCTCTGTTCCTCGCGTGAGACGGCTCCGGGCCCGCGGGTGCTTGCTGATCCACGTAGGTCTCACCACGCCCGCCGCTGGTCAACCATACGGGCGCGGTCTTCCCGGAGCCGGTAGCAGCACAGCGCTCCCCCGCTCGGCGGCGCAGCGAGTACGTACGGGGCTCCACCACGCCCCGGATGCGCCTTCCTGACGCCACGTCACCCAAATAGTCGCTTTTCCTTATTTCCAGACTATTGCTGCGAAATATGCGGGAAAGCTCTCACCTGATGATCCATCACCACCTCTGGCGCGGAGCAGGTCTGCGTTTCCCGCCCGGGGTGGGCCCGCGTGTCGGCACAGGCAGCGGGCCGGCGGCCCTGACCAGCGACAAGAAAGGTCCTGCTATGGCAGCGGATGTCATCCGGACGGCTCCACCCCCCACAAGCCTTCAACGCGATCTGCTCAGACGGGGGGCCTTCGCCCTGCTCCCCGCAGTACTCCTGGCCTCGGTCGCCCTCACCCCGAGCCTCGCTCACGCCGCGGAAGCCCCCGTGGGGCTGGGGACCGCCACCAGTTACGCGGTCCTGGCCGGTTCGACGATCACCAACACGAACCCCACCATCATCAACGGCGACCTGGGGCTCTATCCGGGCACCTCGGTGACCGGTTTCCCGCCCGGCATCGTCAACGGAGTGCAGCGCGTGGCTCCCAACGCCGCCGCCGGTCAGGCGAAGTCCGACCTCGTCGTCGCCTACGACGACGCGGCGGGCCGGGGGCCCGGAGCCGTGCTCGCTTCGTCCGAGATCGGCGGCCTGACACTGGCACCCGGCGTCTACACGGCCCCGTCGTTCATTCAACTCACCGGAACGGTGACTCTCGACGGCCAGAACGACCCCAACTCCGTCTTCATCTTCAGGATCCCCTCAACACTGAACACGGCTCCCGCGAGTACCGTGGCCTTCATCAACGGAGCAAATGCCTGCAACGTGTTCTGGCAGGTGGGCAGCTCCGCCACCCTCGACACGACCACCCAGTTCAAGGGCACGATCCTGGCGCTGGAGTCCATCTCGCTGAACAACAGCGCCGTGATCGAAGGTCGCGCCCTGGCGCGCAACGGCGCGGTCACCCTGGACAACAACACCATCACGAGGCCGACCTGCGCCGTTGGCCCGACCGGGCCGACCGGGCCGACGGGTTCGCCAGGACCTACGGGATCCCCCGGGCCCACGGGTTCGCCCGGCCCCACGGGATCCCCCGGGCCTACCGGTTCGACCGGCCCGACGGGTGGGCCCGGACCTACGGGTGCGCCCGGCCCGACGGGATCTCCCGGGCCCAGCGGCAGCCCCGGCGCACCCGGACCCACCGGTTCCGCCGGCCCGACCGGTGCGCCCGGCCCGACCGGCGCCCCCGGACCTACGGGATCCCCCGGACCCAGCGGCAGCCCCGGCGCACCCGGACCCACCGGTTCCGCCGGACCCGCCGGCCCCGCGGGACCTGCTGGGCCCGCCGGACCTGCTGGACCCGCAGGGCCCAAGGGGCCTCGCGGCGACAAGGGTGAAAAGGGTGAAAAGGGCGACTCGGGCGACCACGGTCATCACGGCCACCACGAAGGCCACGAAGGCCACGAAGGCGAACACGGCCACGGTCACGACGACCACGGCGACGACGGCGGCGACGACGACCACGACCACGGCGGGGACGACGAGGGCGAGGAGGGGCACGGTCACGACGACCACGACGAGGGCAAGCCGGGCCACGGTCACGACGACCACGACCAGGGCAAGCCGGGCCACGGTCACGACGACCACGACCAGGGCAAGCCCCCGTGGGCCGGCTTCCTGCCGGGCGGCTTCGACGACGCTTTGGGCCACGCGCTTCCCGGCCGCACGGCCAAGAGCGTCAACTTCGCCCCGGTGAGCGCCACCGTCGATCGGCAGCCGAAGGGGGCTTCGCCCGATCTCGCCGCCACCGGCGCGAGCGGCAGCGGGACCGGGACCGGCATCCTGGCCGCGTCCGCGGCCGCGCTGGTGTTCCTCGGTAGCTCGGCCCTCTTCGCGATGAAGAGGACCCGCCGAGGTACGACGACTCGACAGGACTAGCCGCCACAGGCGGGCGTGACGGCCTCACGCCTCTGACCGAACGGTGCCGAAAGATCCGAGCCCCCGGACACGTCGTCCGGGGGCTCGGTCCTCGATGCCGGGACGCCTACCGCTCGGCGTTCAGGGGCCCGGCCCAGACCGCGTGCGGGCGTCTCGCGAGAAGTCCGTACCCACGTACCCCTGGATGGCGTCGTTGATGAAATGCAGGGTGCTCCCCGGGCTCAGCGCCTGCGCTTGCAGGTGTGCGTACATATCGCTGTACGTCTGCACGTCGGATCGTTTCTCCAGATAGAGATCGCTGGCGAATCTTTCCAAATACACCACGCTCACGTCGGCGACGTCGGCGAACTCGAGCAGCGCGAACTGTCCCGAGACACCCGGGTGCGCCCCCACGTCGTGAGGAAGGACCTGCACGGTGATGTTCGGCTGGGCTCCGAGGTGGGTCAGATGCTCCAGCTGCTCGCGCATGACCTCTCGGCTCCCTGCGACGCGCCGCAGTACCGATTCGTCCAGCACGGCCCACAAGCGCAGCGGCTTGCCCCGGACGTCCAGTCGGCGCTGGCGCCGCAGCCGTACCTGGAGGCGTGTGGCGACTTCGTCGGCTGCGCCCTGAGGGATCGTTCCTGCGATGACCGCCCGGGCGTAGGCGGGAGTTTGCAGCAGGCCGGGGATCACGAGGGGCTCGTAGCATCGGATCGCCGCGGCCTCGGCTTCCAGGCCGATGTAGGCGCCGTACGGGATGTCGCCGTAGGCATCCCACCAGCCCTGCTGCCCCGATTCCCGGGCCAGCTCCATCAGATGGTCGACGAGCCGTCGGTCCTGGACTCCGTACAGCCCGCAGAGATCGCGTACGTCGCGCGGCTTGATGAGGCGACGGCCGTTCTCCATGAGGCTGATCTTGGGCTGGGAGATCAGCAGGCTCTCCGCCACCTGCGGCGTGGTCATGCCCCTCATCTCCCGGAGCCGACGGAGCTCCGATCCCAACCGGCGCCTGCTGACGGTGGGATTGAAATCGACACCCACGGGCCGTGTACCTCCGAATCAAAAAACTTGCGACGGCCAGCAGATTGTCACGGCCGGGGCCGGCGTCCCCCGTCTTTTTCGGCGTGTCGTTCAGGGTTGCACAAGCCGCGTCAAGAACGACTTTGGATTGATATGACTTCCTCCCGCCTTCGAGTTTTCTGCGCAATATGCCGGTCCGTACATACGGCCGCCCGGGGCGCTTGAGACGACTCAGGGCCGGCGGCTGCATGCCGTCGGCCCTGAGTGTGGATCCGGCCCCGAAGGCCGCCTGAACTGCTGTTACAGCACGGGCATCATCTTGCGGAGTTCGAAGGCCGTGACCTCGCTGCGGTATTCCTCCCACTCCTGCTTCTTGTTGCGGAGGAAGAAGTCGAAGACGTGTTCGCCGAGGGTTTCGGCGACCAGTTCGCTGCGCTCCATCAGGGAGATGGCCTCGCCGAGGTTCTGCGGGAGGGGTTCGATGCCCATCGCGCGGCGTTCCGCGTCGGAGAGGGCCCAGACGTCGTCGTCGGCGCCGGCCGGGAGTTCGTACCCCTCCTCGATGCCCTTCAGGCCGGCGGCCAGGAGGACGGCGTACGTGAGGTACGGGTTGGCGCCGGAGTCGATCGAGCGGACCTCGACGCGCGAGGAGCCGGTCTTGCCCGGCTTGTACATCGGGACGCGGATCAGGGCCGAACGGTTGTTGTGGCCCCAGCAGATGTACGAGGGGGCCTCGCCGCCGGCGCCGGCGCTGCGGGAGGAGCCGCCCCAGATGCGCTTGTAGGAGTTGACCCACTGGTTGGTGACCGCGGCCGTCTCCGCCGCGTGCTTCAGCAGGCCCGCGATGAAGGAGCGGCCGACCTTCGAGAGCTGGTACTCGGCGCCCGACTCGTAGAAGGCGTTGCGGTCGCCCTCGAAGAGGGAGAGGTGGGTGTGCATGCCCGAACCGGGGTACTCCGAGAAGGGCTTGGGCATGAAGGTCGCCTGGACGCCCTGTTCGAGGGCCACCTGCTTCATGACCAGGCGGAACGTCATGATGTTGTCGGCCGTCGAGAGGGCGTCGGCGTAGCGGAGGTCGATCTCCTGCTGGCCCGGCGCGCCCTCGTGGTGGCTGAACTCGACCGAGATGCCCATGGATTCCAGCATCGTGATCGCCTGGCGGCGGAAGTCCATGCCGACGTTCTGGGGAGTGTGGTCGAAATAGCCGGAGTTGTCCGCCGGGACCGGGCGGGTTCCGTCGAGCGGCTTGTCCTTCAGCAGGAAGAACTCGATCTCGGGGTGGGTGTAGAAGGTGAACCCGAGGTCGGAGGTCTTGTTCAGGATGCGCTTGAGGACGTAGCGCGGGTCCGCGTAGGACGGCGAGCCGTCCGGCATGAGGATGTCGCAGAACATCCGGGCGGTACCGGGTGCCTCCGCACGCCACGGCAGTATCTGGAAGGTGCTCGGGTCCGGCTTGGCGATCATGTCGGACTCGTAGACCCGCGCGAACCCCTCGATCGCCGAGCCGTCGAAGCCGATGCCCTCGTCGAATGCCTGCTCCAGCTCCGCCGGCGCGACCGCGACGGACTTGAGGAAGCCCAGTACGTCGGTGAACCACAGGCGCACGAAGCGGATGTCGCGCTCCTCGAGTGTCCGGAGGACGAATTCCTGCTGCTTGTCCATACTTCATCCTCGCAGTTCAGACGGGCTGTGCACCACCGCTCCGGGGACCGGGCGCACATCCGGGGCACAGTCGGGACGGCCCAGTATCCCCAGCCGTGGTTTCCGCCAGATTACGCACCTCGCAAAGCCTGCGGCACCCCCGCACTGACCTTGGGCCCGTCATGAGCATTACCATCTGCGCCCATGGGGGGCCGGAAGCACGCGGAGCGGATACACCAGGGACGCCTCCGGCGTCCGCTGCCTCGGCGTGCCGTCCTCCTGATGGCCTTCGGGGTACTGGCCGGCGCGGTGTTCCTGTGCGCACGGCCCGGCACGCAGCACGTGGCCGCGGGGCATGCGGCCGCGGGGCATGCGGCCGCCGGTCACCCGGCCGCCCGGCACGCGGCCGGACCCGCCGGGAGCGCGGCCTCCGTCTTCTGCGTGTCGCCGCACGACCTGCCCGGCTGTTCCCCGTTCTCGCACGTGACCCCGGGCGTCCTGCCCGGGCCGCCACCCGCCGCGGCGCCGGCGGGCGGCGAGCCCGTACCCGCCGGACGCCCCGCGCACGCGGGGCGGCAGCAGCCGCTCGAGGCGCTCGCGCGCGGCCCCGACCTGTACGCCCTCCGGGTGCTGCGGACCTGACCGTCCCGGCTCCGGCCCGTACGCGCGTATCTCCTCCACCCCCCTCAGCAGAAGGAACCAGGGCACATGGGCAGCAGGCAGTCCGACAACCACTCCCGTCAGGCGCGCATAGCCGACATGCGCCGCGCCGACCGGGTGCGCGACCGGCGCAACAAGGCCATCGCCATCACCGTCTCGGCGGCCGTCGTCACCGGGCTGATCGGTTTCGGCGCGTGGGTGATGATCGACCAGCAGGACAAGAAGGACGCGAAGGTGGCGGCCGCCAAGGCCCCCGTCGACGGCGAGCAGACCTGGGACGCGGCGAAGCTGGGCCGCAAGCACGTCGACACGCCGGTGAAGTACGAGATGAACCCGCCCGTCGGCGGCGACCACAGCCCCCGCTGGATGAACTGCAACGGCGACGTCTACAAGAACCCGCTGCCCGAGGTGAACGCGGTGCACTCGCTGGAGCACGGCGCCGTGTGGGTGACGTACAGCGAGAAGGCCGACAAGGCCGACGTCGAGAAGCTCGCCGGGACCGTGGCCAAGACCCCGTACACGCTGATGAGCCCGGACAAGGAGCAGGCCGGAGCGATCATGCTCAGCGCGTGGGGCAAGCAGCTGACCGTGGACAAGGCGGACGACCCGCGCGTGGCGCAGTTCTTCACCAAGTACGTGCAGGGCCCGCAGACCCCCGAGCCGGGCGCGGCCTGCACGAACGGGCTGGCCGACAAGTGACCCGCCCGGCCCGTACGTACTGGGTCGCGGGCTCGGCCGTCGGCCTCGCGCTGCTCTTCGCGGTGGGGGCCACCGTCGCCGCCGCGAGCGCGGACGGCGACGGGACCGGGGCGGGCGGGTCCGCCGCCGGTACGTCCACCCGCGCGCCGGGGCTCCACTCGCCCGACGCGGGCTTCGCCCGGGACATGGCCGTCCACCACCAGCAGGCGGTGGAGATGTCCTTCATCGTGCGCGACCGGACGGCGGACGAGCCGGTACGCAGCCTCGCGTACGACATCGCCAACACGCAGGCCAACCAGCGCGGCATGCTGCTGGGCTGGCTGGACCTGTGGGGACTGCCGAAGGTGGTGGCCGGCGAGCCGCCGATGTCCTGGATGGGCACCGGCAGCCACGGCGGCGACGGCCACGGCACGCACGGCATGGAGGGGATGGAAGGGATGGAGGGCCACGACATGGGCGGGGTCGTCACCAAGCCCGGCGCCCTGATGCCCGGCATGGCCACCAAGGAGGACCTGGCCCGGCTCGGCTCCGCCGGGGGCCGGGACGCCGAGGTGCTCTACCTCCAGCTCATGACCGAGCACCACAAGGGCGGCGTCGCCATGGCCGGGGGGTGCGCGGCGCAGTGCCGCACCCCGGCCGAGCGGGCGCTCGCACAGGGCATGGTGGCGGCGCAGCAGTCGGAGCTCGCCCTGATGGCCGACATGCTGAGGCAGCGCGGGGCCGAGCCGGCGGCGCCGCAGGGCTGACCGGGCCGTACGGGCGGCCGCGCGTGCTCCGACGGGGCCGCGCGGTCCACCCGTACGGCGCGGCCCGTGTCACCCGTGCGGGGCCGCGTGGTCCGACCGGGTCAACGGGTCTCCTTCAGGGGAGGGGGCGCGCCTCCCGCTCCGTCTCCGATGCGTTCAGGACTGCCCGTGCCACGTCGTGCGGGCGGTCCAGCATGACCAGGTGGCCGGCCGGGTCCGCGACCTCGAAGCGGGCACCGATCCGGTCGGCCAGCTCCGCCTGGCGGGCCAGCCGGCGCAGGGCCGGGCCGCGCGCCGAGCCGTCGTATCCGGCCAGGACGGTGACGGGCACGTGCAGGGGGTGCGACGCACGCAGCGCCAGCACCTCGGCGGCCACGTCGAGATAGCGGGAGTTCTCCAGCAGGGCGCCGCGCCAGACCCGGCCCGTCCGGTAGCAGCGGCGTACGAGGTCCCGCGCGGCCGGGTCCGCGCGCCCCGAGCCAGCCCGACCGGCCCGGCCGCCCGGGCCGCCCCCGTCTCCCGGGCCGTCCCCGCCCCGGCCGTCCGAGCCGCGCGGGTCACCCGCTCCGCCGGACCCGTAGCCGTCGCCCGCGCGGGAGGCCCGTACGGCGGCCCGTCGGACCCGGGGGCCCAGCGCCGCGGGCAGCCCGGCGGCCGTCACGGCCAGGCCGAGCACGCGGGAGGCGCCGGTCCGCACGGCAGCGGGCAGCAGGGTGCGGGGCCGCTCCTCCACGCTGCTGTCGACCAGCACCACGGCCTCGGTGCGCTCCGGGTACAGGCGGGCGAAGGCCTCGGCGTGGAATCCGGCGATGGAGTGCCCGGCCACCGTGACGCGGGCGCCGCCCAGGCCCAGCGCGTCCAGCAGCCCGGCGATCCGGTCGGCCTCCCCGGCCGCGTCGGGCGGCCGGACGGCCGGGGCGCTCAGCCCGTGGCCCGGCCGGTCGAAGCGGACGACGGTACGGCCGGCGGCGACGAGCAGCCCGGCCACGGCGTCCCAGTCGAACCAGGCCATGGCCAGTCCGGCGCTGAGCACGACGGGCGGACCGCTGCCCTCGGTCACGACGTGCAGGGGGACGCCGTCGACGCGGAGGAACCGGTGGCGGCCCGGAGCGGCCGCGGGCGTCGAAGCCGGGCCGGAAGGCGAAGTCGAAGTCGGCAGCGACTGCGGCAGTGGAGGTGGTGTCACGTGCGGCGTTCCTTGTGGACGGAGTGGGCGAGCAGGCCCAGCCAGATCGCCACGAACAGCACCTGCAGCCGCTGCCCGGCGCCCAGGGCCCACGTGCCGTGCCCGGCGGTGAACATGGCGATGGCGGTCAGGGTCCAGGCGGTGGCGAGCAGTTCGAGCACGACGAGCGCGGGGCCGAAGCGGGCGAGCGGTGCGAGACGGCCGTAGCGGCGGGCGGCGACCGTGAGGGCGACTATCCCGACGAGCGCGCCCGTCATCGCGAGACTGCTGCTGACCGCATGGGCCTGATGGGTGGCGGGGACCAGGCCGGCGGTCTCCCGGGCCGCGCACTCGGGGTCCGCGGTCGGCGTGCAGCTCAGCGGCAGCCACGCGTCGGTGGCGGTGGCCGCCCCGAAGAGGGTGACTCCGGCCCAGCCCGCGACGGACCAGAAGCGACGGGACCCGGCGTCCCCGGCGAGGCGGGCCAGGGCCAGCAGCCCGCCGAGGAGGACGAGGAGGCCGGCGGTGAAGTCGGTGGCGCGGAACAGGCCGCCGAGCGGCTGGTCCTGGGCGGCGAGCTCGCTGACGTACGTCTCGATGGGGTTGAGGCCCGTGGACAGCACGACTTCGAGGACCCACGCGGTGTACGCGGCGGCGCCCAGGCCGATGAGAACGGCGACGGCGCGGGCACCGACGCGGCGTCCCGCGCCGGGGTCCGGAGCGGCACGGAAACCGTTCGCGGACTTCCAGGACTTCACGGGCTTCACGAGCGGGACTTTGGTGGACATAGTGTGACTAATCCTAAACACGGCGTGTGGGGGTCCGACGATCGGATACCCGTCCCGGGTAGGGTTTCGCGCATGACGCGCCCTGCCCCGCTTACCGAACGAGCGGCTGTCCGGTGGTCCCGGCTCCTGCTGCTCGCCGGGCTGCTGCTGGGCATCGTGACCATGCACACGCTGGGCCATCCGACACAGGCCCACGCCATGCAGGACGTACCGGCCGTCCATTTCGTTCCCCCGGCGGAACTCCCCGGACACCACGCTCCGGGTGCCGTCGCGGACCTCGCGGCCGGCTTCGGGGCGGACCGCACGGCCGGCCTCGCGGCGGACCTCGCGCCGGGCTCCGTGCCGGACGTGGCACTCACCGGAGCGCCCGGCCCCCGCACCGGCATGGACCCCATGTCGGTGTGCCTCGCCGTACTGGGCGCGCTCGTCCTCCTGTTCCTCGGAGCCGCACTGGCCGGCCCGGATCGTGCCACGCCGCTCGGGGGCGCGGCACGTGCGCCGGGCCGGTCCGGTGGTCCGGAGCCCCCACCACCCCGCGAACTCCTCACCCTGCTGGCGGTACGGCGCGTATAGGCGGGCTCCGTCGTCGCCCCCGCACGCCTTCGGGGCGGCGGCAGACGGTGCCCACCCGTCCGCACCACGTCATCACGAGGTGTTCCGCCATGCCTTCCTCCGTCACACCCGCCTCCGGCCCCTCCTCCGGTCCCTCCCCCGCGTCTCCCGCTCCGTTCACCTCCCCCGCCCGCCGCGCCGTGATCGGTGCCGCCGCGGCGCTCGCCGGCTCCGGCCCGCTCGCCGCCTGCGGGAGCTCCGGCTCCGGGAGGGGCGGCCGGGGCCACGGCTCCGCCCCCGGCGGCTACGTGGACCCGGCCGGGCCCGAGGTGCGGGCCGCCGAGGCCGCCCGCAAGGCCACCGGCCCGCTCACCGAGGTCCGGCTGACGGCCACCGCCACGCCGCTCGACCTCGGCGGCGGCCGCTCCGTCCACAGCTGGGCGTACGGGGACGAACTGCCCGGCCGAGAGGTACGGGTCACCGCGGGCGGCACGCTCGCCCTGACCCTGGCCAACCACCTCCCCGAGGCCACCTCACTGCACTGGCACGGCCTGGCGCTGCGCAACGACATGGACGGGGTGCCCGGGCTGACCCAGCGGGACATCGCCCCGGGCGGGTCGTTCACGTACCGGTTCGCCGTCACACAACCGGGGACGTACTGGTTCCACCCGCACTCCGGGCTCCAACAGGACCGCGGGCTCTACGCCCCCCTGATCGTGGAGGACCCGAGGGAGCCCCTCTCCTACGACAAGGAGTGGGTGGTGGTCCTGGACGACTGGCTCGACGGGGTGGAGGGCTCCACCCCGGACGCCGTGCTCGCCGAGCTCCGCAAGGGCATGGACACGGGCTCGGGCGGTGGCGGCCACGCGGGCCACGGCTCCATGGGCACGGCCACCCCGGGCGCCCCCTCGGCGGCCACTCCCGCGGCGGGAGCCGGCGGCGGCCCGTCGCGGGTCCTCATGGGCGGTGACAGCGACGTCCTCGGCAAGGACGCGGGCGATGTCGCGTACCCGCACTACCTCGTCAACGGCCGCACCCCCGAGGACCCGTCGGTCTTCACCGCCCGCCCCGGCGACCGGATCCGGCTCCGCGTCATCAACGCGGGCGGCGACACCGCCTTCCGGATCGCCCTCGGCGGCCACGAACTGACGGTCACCCACACCGACGGCTTCCCCGTCGAGCACACCGTGGCGCGCTCGCTGCTGCTGGGCATGGGCGAGCGGTTCGACGTCCTGGTGACGGCCGGCGACGGGGTCTTCCCGCTGACCGCGCTCGCCGAGGGCAAGGGGGGAGCGGCGTCCGCGCTCGCGCTGTTGCGCACCGGTACGGGGTCCGCGCCGACCGCCGCGACCCGGCCCGCCGAGCTGTCCGGCCGGCCGCTGCCGGCGGCCGGCCTGAAGGCCGCCGAGCCGGTGGTGCTCGCCGCGCGCGAACCGGACCGTACGGTGCGCATCAGGCTCACCGGCGGTATGGCCGCGTACGACTGGGCCTTCGACGGCAGGCCGTACGCGCCCGACCGGCGGCACCCCGTGAAGGCCGGGGAACGGGTCCGGCTGGAGTTCGAGAACGCCACGGCGATGTGGCACCCGCTCCACCTGCACGGCCACACCTTCGCGACCGGCGGCCGGGCGGGCGGGGCCCGCAAGGACACCGCGGTGATCCTGCCGAAGGGCCGGCTGACGGCGGACTTCGACGCCGACAACCCCGGCCTGTGGGTGGTGCACTGCCACAACGTCTACCACGCGGAGGCCGGAATGATGACCGTCCTGGGCTACCAGCGCTAGTCCCCCCTGCCGGGCCTCGGCGGGCCACCCGGGGTCCTGCCCCCGGAACCTGCCGGAGCCCACCCGGGGGCCCGCCGCAGACCTGCCGAGCCGGTCCGAGGTCCCGCCCCACGACCTGCCGGGGCCCGTCGCAGGGCCCGCCGGGGCACCGGTCGGGACCGCGCCCTCGTCCGGGCGGCGCCGGCCGGGCTCCTCCGGGCCGAATTGCGGGGCAGGCGGAGCGGCGTCCATGGCAGGCTGGTGATCGTCACGCGCCACTTTGCGAACTGAAGGACTGCCCACCGGTATGAGCACCCCGCCCAACCCGCCCAGCACCCCGTCCGTCCCGCCGACGGAGCCCACGGGGACACCCGCGCCCGAGGCGGCATCCATACCGGAGCCCGCGCAGCCCCTGTCGCTCGCAAAGCCCCCGGCGGCGCCCGAGCCGGCCCCGGTGACCGCAGCGGAGCCGAGACCGGAAGGGGCGCCTGACCAGGCCCCCGCCGCGGACCAGGCCGCCGCGCAGGCGCAGGTGCCGACCCCGGACCAGGCCCCCGCCCCGGCGACGCCCGCGGCCCCGGCCCAGGCCCCCGTCACGCCCGCGGCCCCGGCCGCCTTCGCCCCGGTCACGCCCGCCCCGCCGGCGGCTCCCGGAGGCCCCGCGTACGGCGCCCCGTACGGCGCCCCCGGCGCCCCCGCCAACCTCTGGGCCGCGCCCGGCGGTTCGTACCCCGGCCACCCCGGGCCCCCGCCCGCCACCAACGGCATGGCCGTCGCCGCCCTCGTGTTCGGCATCGTCGGCATCCTGCTCGGCCTCGTCCCCTTCCTCTTCTGGGCGGGAGCCCTCCTCGCCCTGGTCGGTCTCGGCCTCGGCATCGCCGCCGTCGTCCGCTCCCGCGGCGGCGCGCCGCGCGGTGCGATGGCCGTCGCGGGCACCGTTCTCGCCCTCGTCGGGCTCGGCGCCTCGGTCGGCGGCTACTTCATCACCCGCTCCGTCGTGGACAGGATCGACGCGAAGATCTCCGACGACCGCCGCCACGAGGACGACGGACCGGTCTTCCCCAGCAACCCGCCGCTCCCGACGCAGAAGCCCTCGCCGTCCCCGTCCCAGGTGCCCGGCCTCACCAGCGCGCTGCCGTTCGGCCAGACGTTCACGTACCCGAGCGGTGTGGAGGTGAAGGTCTCGCAGCCGAAGAAGTACGTCACCGACAGCGAGTACATCAAGGTGGGCAACGCGGTCGAGGTCACCCTCACGGTCACCAACAACTCGACCGAGACCCTCAACATCATCTACGCGGTGCCCAACCTCCGCGACGAGCAGGGCCTGGCCGGCAAGCTCGTCTTCGACGGGGAGATGCCCAAGATGATCAAGGGCGACATCCTGCCGGGCGCCTCGGCGACCGGGGTCATCGCCTACGAGGTCCCCAAGGGCACCTCGACCCTCACCGCCGACATCACCCCCGGCGGCCGCCTGCCCTCGGTGAAGTACAGCGGCCCGATCGGCTGACCCGGCCCGACCGGCCGACCCGGCCCGGCGGAATCGCCGAAATCAGCGGGCCCCAGGACATCGCGTCAGAAAGACGATTACACTGGGGCCCGTGCCTCAACTTCGCCTCGCTCTGAATCAGATCGACTCGCACGTCGGCGACATCGCCGCGAACGCCGACTCGGTCGTCCACTGGACCCGGCACTCCGCCGAACAGGGCGCCCACCTGGTGGCGTTCCCGGAGATGATGCTGACCGGGTACCCCGTCGAGGACCTCGCCCTGCGCGACTCCTTCGTCGAAGCCTCCCGTACGGCCCTGCGCGCACTCGCGGAGCGGCTGGCGGCCGAGGGCCTCGGCGACCTCCCGGTCGTCGTCGGCTACCTCGACCGGACGGAGAAGGCCGTGCCCCGGCTCGGCCGCCCGGCGGGGTCCCCGGAGAACGCGGCCGCCGTGCTGCACGGCGGGAAGGTCGTCCTGCGCTTCGCCAAGCACCACCTCCCCAACTACGGCGTCTTCGACGAGTTCCGGTACTTCGTGCCGGGCGACACGCAGCCGGTCGTCCGGGTGCGCGGCGTGGACGTGGCCCTGGCCATCTGCGAGGACCTCTGGCAGGAGGGCGGGCGCGTCCCCGCCACCCGCTCCGCGGGGGCCGGGCTGCTGATCTCGGTCAACGCCTCCCCGTACGAGCGCAACAAGGACGACCTGCGCCTCGAACTGGTGCAGAAGCGCGCCCAGGAGGCCGGCTGCACCCTCGCCTACCTGGCCATGATCGGCGGCCAGGACGAGCTGGTCTTCGACGGCGACTCCATCGTCGTCGACGCCGGCGGCAAGGTCATCGCGCGCGCCCCGCAGTTCTCCGAAGGCTGCGTGCTGGTCGACCTCGACCTGCCGGCCGCCTCGGCCACCCCGGTCGAGGGCACCGTCGACGACGGCCTGCGCATCGACCGCGTGATCCTCTCCGAGGAGCCGGTGGAGCCGTACGAGGCGGTCGTGGCCGGCGGCTACGCCGAGCGCCTGGACGACGACGAGGAGATCTACGACGCGCTGGTCGTGGGCCTGCGCGCGTACGTCAAGAAGAACGGCTTCCGCTCGGTGCTGATCGGGCTCTCCGGCGGCATCGACTCGGCGCTCGTCGCCGCCATCGCCTGCGACGCGATCGGCGCGCAGAACGTGTACGGCATCTCGATGCCCTCGAAGTACTCCTCGGACCACTCCAAGGGCGACGCGGCCGACCTGGCCGAGCGGACCGGCCTGAACTTCCGGACCGTGCCGATCGAGCCGATGTTCGACGCGTACATGGGGTCGCTCGGCCTGACCGGACTCGCCGAGGAGAACCTCCAGTCCCGGCTGCGCGGCACCATGCTGATGGCGGTCTCCAACCAGGAGGGCCACATCGTGCTGGCCCCGGGCAACAAGTCGGAGCTGGCCGTGGGCTACTCCACCCTGTACGGGGACTCCGTGGGCGCCTACGGCCCGATCAAGGACGTCTACAAGACGGACGTCTTCCGCCTGGCGCGCTACCGCAACCGGGCCGCCGTGGAACGCGGCGAGACCCCGCCGATCCCGGCCGCCTCGATCGAGAAGCCGCCGAGCGCCGAGCTGCGCCCGGGTCAGGTGGACACCGACTCGCTTCCGGACTACCCGGTCCTGGACGGGATCCTCGAGCTGTACGTGGACCGCGACCAGGGCATGGAGGCGATCGTCGCCGCCGGCTACGACGCCGAGCTCGTCGCGAAGACCCTGCGGATGGTGGACACGGCGGAGTACAAGCGCCGGCAGTACCCGCCGGGCACGAAGATCTCCGCGAAGGGCTTCGGCAAGGACCGCCGGCTGCCCATCACGAACGGCTGGCGCGAGCGCGCGTAGTCGTCGGTACGCCGGTGCCCCGGCCGCTCCTCGGAGCGGCCGGGGCACCGGCGTACCCGCGTACCCGCGGGCCGGTCGGCGGGACTACGGCTTGACGGTGACCCGGGCCGCGATCGGCAGGTGGTCGCTGCCCGTGCGGGGCAGGGTCCAGGAGGCCTCGGGGGTGACGCCGCGGACCAGGATCTGGTCGATGCGGGCCATCGGGAACTGCGCGGGCCAGCTGAAGCCGAAGCCGTCGCCGGAGGCGCCCTGGGTGGAACGCAGCTGCGAGGTGACCTCGGACAGGGCCCGGTCGTTGACGGTGCCGTTGAGGTCTCCGAGCAGGATGACCTTGGCCAGCGGTTCGGCGGCGAGCGCGGCGCCGAGGGCGTCGGCGCTGTTGTCGCGCTGGTTGGCGGTGAAGCCGGCGTTGAGCTTGACCCGGACGGAAGGCAGGTGCGCGACGAAGGCGGCGACGTCCCCGTAGGGGGTCCGGACGGTGGCGCGCATGGCCCGGGTCCAGCCCATCTTGATGTCCACGGGCTTGCTGGAGATCAGCGGGTACTTGCTCCACAGGCCGACGGTGCCTTCGACGGAGTGGTACTTGTAGGTCCCCGCGAGGGCCTTCTCGTACGCGGGGACCGCGCTGCCCTTGAGCTCGGTCAGGGCCAGGACGTCGGCCCCGGCCTTGGCCACGGACGCGCCGGTGCTCGCCGGGTCGGTGTTGTCGGCGTCCACGTTGTGGGTGGCCACCGTCAGGTTGCCGCCGCCGTGGGACTTGTCGGTGACCAGGCCGCCGAAGAGGTTCGCCCAGACCGAGGCGGTCACCAGTATCGCGATCAGCGCGGTCGCGGACCTGCGCAGCAGCGCGGCGGCGAACAGCACCGGGACGGTCAGGCCCAGCCAGGGCAGGAAGGTCTCGATGAGGCTGCCGAGGTTGCCTATGTCGTTGGGCAGCGAGGCGTGGAAGATCATGACGAGCGAGACCAGCGCCGCGAGCCCGGCGAGCACGATTCCGCGCCGCCAGATGCCGCGGTCACCCCGCAGATCGGCCAGCCGGCGTCGGAGACCGGTTCGGGAGGGCTCGGACTCCGGGCCGTCGCTCCCCTTCTCCGTCATGTACGCCTGTGCCATGCCGCTGCCCTCACTGCCGTGCTCGCGCTCCGTCCCCGCCCCTTGACCCTAGGCGATATACGGAGCGTTCCGTGCCGATTGTCTCGGCCGTACGTCCGGGAGGACGAACGGCCGAGCGGCCGCAGTTCCACTTGTCACGAAACGCACACATGGGCTCCGGCGCGCCGCACCGGCCGCCGGGCGCGCGCCCGGCGCGGGCCGGAAGTGTGATGAACGGCGAAGGAACCCGTCTTCGTGCCACTTCCGCCACGGGCCGGACCAGTGCCACCATGGGGGTGAGTCCGGGGACGCCGTAAGGGCGCCTCGAGATGAACACCAAGGAGCAGTTGCAATGACGCCTGCCGTTTCGCCTGCCCACGAGGCCGCCTCCCCCACCCTGTACGGAGGCTCGGGCACCCGGCGCATCACCGTCCGCGACCTCACCCTCGCCAAGGAACGCGGCGAGAAGTGGCCCATGCTCACCGCCTACGACGCGATGACGGCGTCCGTCTTCGACGAGGCCGGGATCCCGGTCATGCTCGTCGGCGACTCGATGGGCAACTGTCACCTCGGCTACGAGACCACCGTGCCCGTCACGATGGACGAGATGACCATCCTGTCGGCGGCCGTCGTACGGGGCACCAGCCGCGCCCTGATCGTCGGCGACCTGCCGTTCGGCTCGTACCAGGAAGGCGCCGTCCAGGCGCTGCGCAGCGCCACCCGGCTCGTCAAGGACGCCGGGGTCGGCGCGGTGAAGCTGGAGGGCGGCGAGCGCTCGCTGGCCCAGACCGAGCTGATCGTGCAGTCCGGCATCCCGGTCATGTCCCACCTCGGCCTGACCCCGCAGTCGGTGAACGCCATGGGCTACCGCGTGCAGGGCCGCGGCGACGAGGCCGCGCACCAGCTGCTGCGCGACGCGAAGGCGGCACAGGACGCGGGCGCCTTCGCGGTCGTCCTGGAACTGGTCCCGGCCGAGCTGGCCGCCGAGGTCACCCGGTCCCTGCACATTCCGACGGTCGGCATCGGCGCGGGCTCGGAATGCGACGCGCAGGTGCTGGTGTGGACGGACATGATGGGGCTGACCAGCGGCAAGCTGCCGCGCTTCGTCAAGCAGTACGCGAACCTGCGCCGGACCATGGGCGACGCGGCGAAGGCCTTCGCCGAGGACGTGGTCGGCGGAACGTTCCCGCAGGCGGAGCACGCGTTCCACTGACCCCGCGCACGGCCCGCCGGCCCCCGGGCCGGCGGGCCCTCCGTGTTCCCGGCGCGCCGGCCCGCCGGCTGTCGGTGAGCTGTCGGCGTCCTGTCGGTCGGCTATAGGCGTTCTGTCAGCGGCGGATGCTCTGATGGTCCGCATGACGCGAAACGACAACACTCCCCCGAACGGCTCGCACGCCGTAAAGGTGCGGGGGCTGGTCAAGCACTACGGCGAGACCAAGGCCCTCGACGGCGTGGACCTCGATGTCCGCGAGGGCACCGTCCTCGGGGTACTGGGCCCCAACGGCGCGGGCAAGACCACCCTGGTGCGCTGCCTGTCCACCCTGGAGGTCCCGGACGCCGGCACCGCCTTCGTCGCCGGTTACGACGTGGTCCGCCAGCCCCGGCAGCTGCGCCGCACCATAGGGCTGACCGGCCAGTACGCGTCGGTCGACGAGAAGCTCTCCGGCTGGGAGAACCTCTACATGATCGGCCGGCTGCTGGACCTGTCCCGCAAGGACGCCCGGAGCCGCGCCGACGAGCTGCTGGAGCGGTTCTCCCTCACGGAGGCCGCGAAGAAGGCCGCCATGCACTACTCCGGGGGCATGCGCCGCCGGCTCGACCTGGCCGCCTCCATGATCGGCCGACCGGCCGTCCTCTACTTGGACGAGCCGACGACGGGCCTGGACCCCCGCACCCGCAACGAGGTGTGGGACGAGGTGCAGCGGATGGTCGCCGAGGGCGCCACCGTCCTGCTCACCACCCAGTACATGGAAGAGGCCGAGCAGCTCGCCAGCGAGCTGACGATCATCGACCGGGGCCGGGTCATCGCCAACGGCAAGGTCGACGACCTCAAGGCCCGCGTCGGCGGCCGCACGCTGAAGATCCGTCCCGTCTCCGCCGCCGACCTGCCGGGCATGGCCCGCTCGCTCGCGGAGGCCGGGCTGGACGGGGTGGCCGGCTCCCAGGCCGTGCCGGACGAGGGCGTCCTGCTGGTCCCGATCCTGAGCGACGAGCAGCTGACCGCCGTGGTCGGCCTGCTGGCCACCCGCGGGTACCAGATCGCCGACCTCGGCACCTACCTTCCCAGCCTCGACGAGGTGTTCCTGTCCATCACCGGCCAAAAGCCCTCGTCGTCCGAGGACGCCACGCCTTCGGGCCTTCCCACCGAGCAGACCGAGGAGGTCGCGGCATGAGCACCGTAACCACGACGAAGCCCACCAGTCCCGCGGCCGCCCCTGAGCGGCGGCGGCCGGCCGGCGACGACGGCCGGATCGGCCTGCGGGGCAACCTGCGGCACATCGGCGCCCTGGTCCGCCGCAACACCCTGCAGATCAAGCAGGACCCCGAGTCGATGTTCGACGTCCTGTTCATGCCGATCATCTTCACGCTGCTGTTCGTGTTCGTCTTCGGCGGCGCGATCTCCGGCAAGGGCAACCAGGCGGAGTACGTCAACTACGTGGTGCCCGGCCTGATGGCCATGATGGGCATGAACATCGCCATGGCGGTGGGCACCGGAGTCAACGACGACTTCAAGAAGGGCGTGATGGACCGCTTCCGGTCCATGCCGATCGCCCGGTCCTCCGTGCTCCTCGCCAAGATCGTGGTCGAGCTCGGCCGCATGATGGTCGCCATCGGGATCCTGCTCACCGTCGGCTTCATCCTCGGCCTGTCGATCAAGACCTCGGTGCTGGAGCTGTTCCTCTCCATCGGCCTGTCGGCGGTCTTCGGCGCCTCGCTGATGTGGATCTTCATCCTGCTCGGCCTGACCATGAAGACGGCGCAGGCCGTCCAGGGCATGGCGATGCTGGTCCTGATGCCTCTGCAGTTCGGCAGCTCCATCTTCGCCCCGCCGTCCACGATGCCCGGCTGGCTGCAGTCCTTCACCGACTACAACCCGCTGTCCAACCTGGCCGACGCGGCGCGCGGCCTGATCAACGGCGGCCCGGTCGCCCACTCCGTGTGGATGACCCTCGCCTGGTCCGCGGCCATCACGGCGGTCACCATGCCGCTCGCCGTCCGCAAGTTCCGCCAGAAGACCTGATCGGGGCGGCCCGTCCGGATCGCGTCCCGGACGGGCCGTGGTGCAGCAGGGACCCGATCAGACGAGGGCGGTGGCCTCCTCCTGGGAGAGGCGGCCGCCTTCGGCGTACGCCGCCTCGTACGCGGCGTCGCCGAGCGCGGCCCGGGCCAGCCGCTCGGCCCGCTCGACATCGGCGCGCTCCGTGGTGACCGGGAAGTGGCGGGGCGGCAGCAGCGCACGGTAGGCCCCGACCAGCCGCGCGGCGTCGTACGCCCGGTGCGGGCCGCCGATCCCGGCGTGGGAGACGGCGGCCGTCAACAGGTGCACGGCCGGCAGCTGGGGGGCGATCAGCAGGGCGAGCAGGTCGTGCGCGCGCTCCAGGGCCAGGCGGACCATGACGAGGGCGTCCTCGAACTTGTCCTCCAGGTTGTCCAGCCAGGCCATCGCGCCGAGGATGACCCCGTCGAAGATGGCGTAGGCGCCGATCGCGAACTCCTCGCGCAGGGACTCGAGCTGCGCGCGGGCCTCGGCGACGCGGCCGGTGCGGCCGTAGACGCCGGCGAGGAACATCCGGGCGACGGGCCTGGCCTCGTTGCCGATGTGCTCGAATCCGGGAAGGAGGCCGTTCAGGATCTCCTCCGCCTCCTCGACGTGGCCGCCCTCGACGAGCGCCCCGGCCATCCGCACCTGCAACACCATGACCTGGGCCTTGGCGCCGAGCCTTCGGGCGTGTTCGATCGCGGCCCGGTAGTCCTGGGCGGCCAGGGCGTACGCGCCGCCCTTCTCCAGGGCCTCGGCGCGTGCGGAGAGCGCCTCGGCGCAGCCCCAGTCGTCGCCCAGCTCGCGGAAGATCGTCAGGCTCTCCTCGGCGTCGCGGGAGGCGTCGCCGGCCCAGTCGGCGCGGTTGGCCAGCACGTTGGCGCGCAGCTGGAGGGCGGAGGCGAGCTCCCAGCGGTAGCCGAGCCCGCGGGCGGTCTCCACGGTCTTCTGGATGACGTCGTGGAGCAGCCCGGGCTCGCCCGCGATCATCACGGCGTAGACCCACAGGATCCCGGGCGACCGGCAGGTCTGCGGCAGCCCCGGCCGGTAGGCGGTGATCATGGCGTCGACCTGGGCCCGGATCTCCGGGCTCGACCAGTTGAGGTCCGTCTGGTCCCGGGCGGCCAGGCACATGATCTGGATGCCGCGCCAGGCCTCGGTGAGCAGCTCGCCCTCGTAGGGCGGGGGCGCGTCGACGACCCGCTCGTAGACGGGCTCGGCGGGCAGGACGGGCGCGGCGAAGGGGTCGGGGCCGAGCGCCGCGGCGGCTCCGGACCAGTGGCGGAGCTCGACGCGCAGGTCGTGCATCTGCCAGTACCAGACCAGGGAGTGGACGAGGCAGAGCACCTCGCCGGCGTCCTGTGCGGCGACGGCGCGGCGCAGGGCCGTACGGAGGTTCTCGTACTCGGTGGAGATCCGGTCGGCGGCCGCGCGCTGGCCGTGGCCGCGGAGCAGCGGCTCGAGGGCGCGGACGAGTTCGCGGTAGTGCGTGAGGTGGCGGCGCTCGGTGGCGGCGCGGTCGCCGCCGGCCTCGGTGAGCCGCTCGGCGGCGTACTCGGCGACGGTCTCCAGGAGCCGGTAGCGCATGGCACCGCCCGTCGCGTCGGGGGCGGCGACGACGAGGGACTTGTCGACGAGGGAGCCGAGGAGTCCGGCGACGTCGACGGTGTCGACCGCTCCGGGGGTGACGGCCGGCTCGGCCCCGTCCAGTACGTCGGCGCAGACGGCTTCGGCGGCTTCGAGGTCGCAGCCGCCGGCGAAGACGGAGAGGCGGCGCAGGACGGCGCGCTCGGACGCGTCGAGGAGGTCCCAGGACCAGTCGACGACCGCGCGCAGGGTCTGCTGGCGGGGCAGGACGGTACGGCTCCCGCCGGTCAGCAGCCGGAACCGGTCGTCGAGGCGGTCGGCGATCTGGCGCGGCGTCAGCAGGCGCAGCCGGGCGGCGGCCAGCTCGATCGCGAGCGGCATCCCGTCCAGGCGGCGGCAGATCTCGACGGCGGCGGCCGGGTCCTCGTCGACGCGGAACCCGGCCCGGGCGGCGGAGCCCCGGTCTTCGAGCAGCCGCAGCGCCACGGGGTCGGGCAGCGGCTCCACCGGGCGCAGCGTCTCGCCGGGCACGCCGAGGGGTTCGCGGCTCGTGGCGAGGATCTGCACGCCGGGGCAGTGCGTCAGGAGGTGGTCGGCGAGGTCGGCGGCGGCGCCGATGACGTGCTCGCAGTTGTCGAGGACCAGCAGCAGGCGGCGCCGGGCGCAGTGCTCGGCCAGACGCTCCAGGGAACTGTCCCCGCCCCGTTCGGTGAGCGCGCGCAGTTCCTCGGCGGAGGCGCCGCGCAGCTTGGTCTCGCGGGCGCCGAGCGCGGCGAGGGCCGCCTCGGCGACGTCCTCGGGGTCGTCCACGGGAGCGAGCTCCACGAGCCACACCCCGTCGGGCCACGTGCCCCCGGCGTGCGCCTCGGCGGCCTCCTGCGACAGCCTCGTCTTCCCGGCGCCGCCAGGACCGAGGAGCGTGACGAGCCGCGCCCGCGCGAGATCGTCCCCGATGACCCGGATGTCGTCCTCGCGCCCGACGAAGGTCGTCAGCCGGGCCCGCAGATTGCCCTGCCCGGGCGGTACGGGGCCCTGCGCGGCGAAACCTTCCTGGGGACCGGGACCGGTGGCCCCGACGGGACCGGCGGCCGGGCCGGCGTCGGCGGGCGGGCCGGCATCGGCGGGCGGGCCGGCGTCGGCGGCCTCGGGGGGTGCGGACCGCCGCGGCCGGAGCGTGCCGACCGGAGGGACCGTGTCCGCGGCGGACACGGGGGCGGGAGCGGCGACCCGCGGCGCCGTGACCGCGAGGGGCGGGGCCGTGGCGTCTGCGTCAGCGTCGGCTTCGGGTGGCGTGAGGAGGGCGGCGTGGAGGGTCCGGAGGGCGGGGCCCGGGGTGGTGCCCAGCCGGGCGGCCAGGCCGCGCCGGACCTCTTCGAAGGCGGCCAGCGCCTCCGCCGGCCGGCCCGCGTCGCGCAGGGCGCGGATGCGCAGGGCCTGCAGCGGCTCGTCCAGGGGCAGGCCCGCGCACAGCGCGGTGAGCTCGGGCAGGGCCCGCTCCGCCTCGCCCAGCGCGAGCGCAGCCTCCCAGCGGCCCCGCCGCGCGTCCAGCCGTAGCGCCTTCCAGCGGGCGGCCCGCGCCTGCGAACCGGGCAGGGAGCTCAGCGGCTCGCCGCTCCACAGGGCGAGCGCCTCGTCGTACAGGGCGGCCGCGTCGGCCGGCGAGCCGGCCGCGGCTCCCGCCCCGGCCAGCCGCTCGAAGCGGTACAGGTCGATGTCGTCCTTGGCGGCGACGAGCAGGTAGCCGTCCTCCCCCGACCGCACGGCCGCGTGCCCCAGTGCCCGTCGCAGCCGTCCCACCAGGGCCTGGAGCGCCGCGACGGCGTCGGCCGGCGGGTCCCCGTCCCACACCTGCGCGACCAGCGAGGCCACCGGCACCGCCCTTCCGGGCCGCAGCGCGAGTGCGGTCAGGAGCGCGCGCAGCCGCGCACCGCCGACCGGGACGGTGCTCCCGTGGTCGTCTATGGCTTGGGTGATCCCGAGAATCGCGTAACGCACCGCCCCATTGTCTCCGTACCGGGGGCCCCTCCGCCGCCGTGTTTTCGCAAGGTAGGTTCCCGGTATGGATCGCCTGGGGTACCGCAACCGTAGCCACGACCGCAGCGAGCAGCGGATCAGTCCCGTGTTCCTCGGCATCGTCGCCGTCATGTCGGTGACCGGGTGGGCCGTGTGGACGGGGTACTCGGCCAGTACCGGCCTGGCCGTCTTCCTCTTCGTCACGGCGGCGTGGATCGTCTCCCTCTGCCTGCACGAGTACGCGCACGCCCGCACCGCCCTGCACAGCGGGGACCTCAGCGTCGGCGCCAAGGGCTACCTGACCCTGAACCCCCTCGCCTACACGCACGCGCTGCTCAGCATCGTCCTGCCGGTGATCTTCGTGATCATGGGCGGCCTGGGTCTGCCCGGCGGCGCGGTGTACATCGAGCGCGACCGGATCGAGGGCCGCTGGCGGCACAGCCTCATCTCGGCGGCCGGCCCGCTGACGAACGTGGCCTTCGCGGCCGTCTGCACGGCCCCGTTCTGGCTGGACGCCCTCGACGGGGTGCCGCTGCCGTTCCGCTTCGCGCTCGCCTTCCTCGCCTTCCTCCAGGTCTCGGCGGCGATCCTGAACTTCCTGCCGGTCCCGGGCCTCGACGGCTACGGCATCATCGAGCCCTGGCTCTCCCACCGGATCCGCCGCGAGGTGGCGCCGCTGGCCCCCTTCGGGCTGCTGGCCGTCTTCGCGCTGCTGTGGGTCCCGGAGGTCAACGCGTACTTCTTCGGCGTGGTGGACGGGCTGATGTCCGCCCTGGGCGTGAGCGACCTGGAGAGCTATTGCGGCCGCGACCTCTACCGCTTCTGGCAGGAGACCAGCGGCTACTGCACGACCACCGACGGGACCTGAGGGGATCCGGACGGGAACGGGCGTGCCCTGACGGAACGGGCGGCGAAGGACCGGTCCCCGCCGGGAACCACCGGGAACTAGACGGCGGCGCGCGCCTTCTCGACCTTCGCCCTGCGCACGTAGAACCAGGCCATGTTCGACGTGACGCCGGCCATCAGCACCCAGACGATCCCGAGCAGGCTGCCTTGGACGAAGGAGACGACGGCCGCGGCCGTCGCGAGGACGCAGAGGACGATGGCGAAGACGGCAAGGCGGGGCATGTCTGAAGCTCCTCGGAGGCACTGAAGCGGTTCAAGCCCTCCCAGTGTCCCCCATGGCCGCGCGTGCTCCCGTCCGGCCGTTTTCCACTTTCTCGTGATCTGTCCCGCCCGCCACGGCTACGGTTCGCCGGGGGCGCACCCTCACGCGGTGCGAAGCACCCACGCGACGACAGCCCGGCCGCCACGGTCCGCCACGGACGACGCCGGGCGACTGGGGGGAACACATGCAGGAAATCACGAAGGGCGCGAACGTCAGCCTGACCGCCCTCAGCGAGGACGCGGGTGCGGTCGTCGTGAGCCTGAGCTGGAGCAGCGCCTCCGGAGCCGGTGACGCGGACGTCTCCGTGGTGCTGCTGGACGGGAACGACAAGATCCGCGACGAGAACGACTTCTACTTCTACAACAACCCGGCGGCCGCCGACGGAAGCGTGCAGCTGCTGGGCAAGACGCCCACCGACAACGGCGACGAGGACCGCATCAGCGTCGACCTGACCGCGGTTCCCGGGGAGGTCGCGAGGATCGTGGTCGCGGCCAGCCGGTACGGCGGTGCCCGCTTCGGGGACCTCGACGACCTGCGGATGTCGATCGCGGACCGCTCGGGCGAACCCCTGGTCGGCTACTCGATCGACGACGCGAGCGTGGAGACGGCCTTCATCTTCGGCGAGCTGTACCGGCGGGGCGAGGAGTGGAAGTTCCGCGCGGTCGGCCAGGGCTACGAGACCGGCCTCGCGGGCCTGGCGACGGACTTCGGCATCCCGGTGCTGGAGGAGACCGAGGAGGAGGAGACGGCGGGGGCGGGGGCGGAGGCCGGCGCATCGCCGGATGCGGCGGGCGCCGCGCGTCCGGTGGACCCTGTGAACCCTGTGAACCCCGTGGCCGCCGTGGACCCCGTGGGCCCGGCGGACACCGCGCAAGCCGTCGCGGCGGCGCCGCCCGCCCCCGTCGCTCCCGTCTCCCCGGCCGTCCCCGTCGCCTCCCCCGTGCCGGCCCAGACCCGCGGCCGCGGCCCCCGCACCACCAGGAAGAAGGTCACCCTGCCCAAGGTGGCCCCGAAGTCGCTCGCCGAGAACGAGTCCTGGACCCAGGCCCGCCTGTTCCCGGTCCCCTCGCTCAAGAGCGACAGGGAACGGGAGGTCCGCGCCACCTCGGTCCTGCTCTCGGTCATGGCCCAGGTCCCGGAGTTCGGCCGCCGCCTCACCGCCGCCTTCGGCGCGCCCGCCGGCCGGATGCAGACCTTCACCGAGGTCGTGCTCCCCCACGGGGACGCTCCGCGCCGCCCGGACGGCGTGATCCGGGTGGAGCGCGCGGGCAAGCTGTGGACCGCGCTCGTGGAGACGAAGACCAACGGCACCCCGCTCAAGGCCCAGCAGATCCAGGAGTACATGGACATCGCCGCCCGCCGCGGCTACGAGGCCGTGATCACCGTCTCCAACGACGTGGCCCTCGAAGGCCGCCCCATGGTGGACGTGAAGACCGACGGCCGGCGCAAGCACAAGGTCAGTCTCTGGCACCTGTCCTGGGCCGAGGTCGCGCACCAGGCCCAGATGCTGATCCGGCACGAGGGCGTCGGCAACGCCGCGCACGCCTGGCTCCTGCAGGAGCTCCTCGAGTATCTGCGGCACGAGCAGTCGGGCTGTCACGGGTTCCAGAACATGGGCGCCGCGTGGGTACCGGTACGCAAGGGCATCGAGGACGAGACCCTCAGCCACGGTGACGTCCGGGCCGTGGAAGTGGTCGAGAGCTGGGAACGGCTGATCCGGCAGGTCTGCCTGCGCCTGGGCGGGGAGCTCGGCCAGAAGGCACTCCCGGTGCAGCGGGCC
Source organism: Streptomyces sp. NPDC006544 (assembly GCF_040611715.1). NCBI lineage: Bacteria > Bacillati > Actinomycetota > Actinomycetes > Kitasatosporales > Streptomycetaceae > Streptomyces > Streptomyces sp. NPDC006544. The sequence goes on from NZ_JBEXOV010000029.1 coordinate 38,708, forward strand.
CGGCGGGGCAGCGATCCGCAGGCCCGGCGCGTCGCGGCGGCAGAGGCCCTGTGCACCGGCGGCAAGCTCTCCGCGGAGTTGCGCGTCGACGGGACCAGCGGTGTCATCGCGGTGAGCGCCGACCTCAGGACGTCCAAGGTCCGCACGTCCGTCGACGTGCCCGCACCCGAGGGCGCGTACCCGCTGGCCGCGGCTAAGCGGCTGCTCAAGCTGCTCGCGGAGGCGCCGGCCGACCTGCACGTGGAGAGCCTCGTCGAGGCCGGGAACGGGCCGCGCGGCACGCTGGAGCGGCTGCGCCCCGAGCCGGGCGACCTGCTGCCCGCGAACGGCGCGGCGGTCGTGGGGTACCGGCTGTCGCTGCTCAAGGGCATGGGCAGTACGCGCGGCAACACGGAGTCCGGTTTCATCCGGAGCGTGGACGAGGCCGTGGACCGCTTCTACCGGGGCGTGGTGACCCATCTGGTTCCGGCCGAGGGCCGTGCGGGGCGCCGGGGCTGACCCGCTGCTCACACCCCGGCCGCCCGGTTCCGCGAGGATCCGGGCGGCCGGGGAGCCGGGTCCGGGCCGGACGCCGGGGCGGCGGCCCGGGCATCCCCTCGCCTTAGTGGGCCGCGCGGCAGGCCCCGTTCGCGTCCGTCGCGGAGATGCCGGCCGCCTGGAGGCTCGCGACGCAGCTGGTCTGGTTGCCGATCTCGCCCTGGTAGCAGGCCTGTCCGACGGCGTCCGTGGTCTTCTTGCCGTGCTGTACGAGGTACTGCTCGCAATCCTGGACGCTGGTGGGGGCGGCGGTGGCGGCCGGGGCGGCGAAGACGGCGCCGCCGGCGGCCAGGACCAGGCCGGCGAGGATGCTGGGGATACGGGCCGACGGACGCATGCGGATGCACCTGCTCTCTCGGTCGGTCACGCGATCCGCGAGTGCGCCGGACCACGGGCGGGGGCGGCGAGGAGCGGGCACTCCGGGGGGCGGCCGGCTCTGCGCATCGATCGTCCCCGCCCTTCCGACGCTAGAGCACCGCACCGGCGCCCGCACGTCCGCCCGCGTTCCAGCAGGCCGCCCGGTGCCGCGAGGGCGGCACCGGGCCGACGCGGTGGCCGCTAGACGTCCGTGACGCGCAGGCCCGCGTGGGCCTTGTAGCGGCGGTTGGTGGAGATGAGGTTGGCCACCAGGGATTCGACCTGGTGGGCGTTGCGCAGCCGACCGGCGAAGACGCCGCGCATGCCCGGGATGCGGGCGGCGAGGGCCTGGACGATGTCCGTGTCGGCGCGGACCTCGCCGAGGACCATCACGTCGGTGTCGATCTCCTCGATCGACTCGTCCTGGAGGAGGACCGCGGAGAGGTGGTGGAAGGCCGCCGTGACCCGGGAGTCCGGGAGCAGGGCTGCGGCCTGCTGGGCCGCGCTGCCCTCGTCGACCTGAAGGGCGTACGCGCCCTGCTTGTCGAACCCGAGCGGGTTGACGCAGTCGACCACGAGCTTGCCCGCGAGGTCCTCGCGCAGCGACTCCAGGGTCTTGGCGTGGCCCTCCCACGGCACCGCGATGATCACGATGTCGCTGCGGCGCGCGCACTCGGAGTTGTCCGCGCCCTCCACCCCGAGGCCGAGCTCTTCGGCGGCGGTGCGCGCGCGGTCGGCGGCGCGGGATCCGATGATCACCTTCTGGCCGGCCCGGGCGAGCCGGTAGGCGAGGCCGCGGCCCTGGTCGCCGGTGCCGCCGAGGACGCCCACGACGAGACCGGAGATGTCGGGGAGGTCCCACGGGTCCTTGGCGGGAGCCTTCGCGGGGGGCTGCTGGGTGCTGTCTGTGGAGGTCATGGGGGCGAGGGTAACGCCGGGACGGGCAGACGCGAATGCGCGCGGGGTGTGAGGTCGCCGCGCGGCGGGGGCGGGACGCGGGCGCGGTAAGGGGGCGGTTGGGGGGAACGGCTCCCACATGTCCCTTCTGTGCGGCAGGATGCCGGTATGGATGCCGTGAGAGTCGCGCTGCTGCGCGAGGTACTCGCCGGTACGGAGTGGCCCGGCGCCGCGCGCCGCTTCGCCGGGGCGCTGCGGCGGTCCGTCGTGCCGGCCGGCGGGAACCTGCTGCTGGTGGGGACCGAGCTGTACGAGCCCTGGCACATGGCCGCGCACCTGGTCGACGAGGCCGCCTGGTCCGGACTGCCCGAGCTGGCGCCCACGCTCGTACGGCACCACGTACTGCCGGGCGACGCCCCGCACCTCTCGGTCGGCCTGACCCGGCTGGCGGCCGCCCGGCGCGGGCACACCGTGCTGGTGGTGGCTCCGGAGCAGCCCGGCGGGGGGCTCCTGGAACGGGTCCACGACGCCCGGCGCGCGGGGGCGACGGTGCTGTCCTTGGACGGCGGGGATCCGGCTCTCGGGACGCTCGCGCACGAGACCCTGTCGGTCCCCGGAGGCGCGGCCGAACTGGACCTGGACACCGTGCAGCACCTGGTCAGCGCGGCGGCCGGGGAGAACGGCCTGCCCGTGCAGCGCGGGACGCGGCGGTTGCGGGACCGGCTGGCGCGGCTGGCCGATCAGCTGACCGCGCCACCGCCCAGCCGCTGGTAGCCGCGGCCGCCCGGGGCCGCATGCCGAGCGCCCCGGGGCCGCACGCCGGCCGCCCGCCCGCCCGCCCGCCCGCCCGGGGCCATACGGCTAGGGAGCGGTTCCGTCGCCCTCGCGCGTCGTGTCGTTCCATTGCGGGTCGTTCTGCCATTCGAGGTTGCGCTCCTGCGCCGTCTCCATGGCGTGCGTGGCCTCGTCCGGCGTCGCGTAAGGGCCGAAACGGTCCTTCGCCGGGCACTCGGGCCCTTCCTCGACCTTCTTGTGGACCAGGCAGTAGTACCACTCGCCCGGTTTGCCCACCTGGCGCTTCTTGAACAGGGCCATCGTCCTCGGGCTCCTCTCTCCGTCGCTCTCTGCCGCCATGCTGCCCCATACCCGCTCGATACACTCGCTTGCATGTCTGGCCAGTCGCTGCTCGTACCAGGCGAGCTCACCCCCGTCCGTTCCGTTCCCGGAAACATCCGCCGGCCCGAGTACGTGGGCAAGCCCGCGCCCACGCCGTACACCGGACCGGAGGTGCAGACACCCGAGACGATCGAGGCCATGCGCATCGCCGGCCGGATCGCCGCCCAGGCGATGGAAGAGGCCGCCAAGCTGATCGCGCCGGGGGTGACCACCGACGAGCTGGACCGGGTCGCCCACGCGTACATGTGCGACCACGGCGCCTATCCCTCGACGCTGGGCTACCGCGGCTTCCCCAAGTCCCTGTGTTCCTCGGTCAACGAGGTCATCTGCCACGGGATCCCCGACTCGACCGTCCTGCGGGACGGCGACATCGTGAACCTCGACGTGACCGCGTACATCGGCGGGGTGCACGGCGACAACAACGCCACGTACCTCTGCGGCGACGTGGACGAGGAGTCCCGGCTTCTCGTGGAGCGCACCCGGGAGGCCCTGAACCGGGCCATCAAGGCCGTGAGGCCGGGCCGCCAGATCAACATCATCGGCCGGGTCATCGAGTCGTACGCGAAGCGCTTCGGCTACGGCGTGGTCCGGGACTTCACCGGCCACGGAATCAACTCGTCCTTCCACTCCGGCCTGATCGTCCCGCACTACGACAGCCCGCACGCCACCACCGTCATCGAGCCCGGGATGACCTTCACCATCGAGCCGATGCTGACCCTGGGCACCCACGAGTACGACATGTGGGAGGACGGCTGGACGGTCGTCACGAAGGACCGCAAGCGCACCGCGCAGTTCGAGCACACGCTCGTGGTCACCGACACCGGGGCGGAGATCCTGACGCTGCCCTGAACCGGAGAGATTCACGTCCCGGAGGTTTTTACCGACAAGGCGTCGGGAACACATTGACGTAAGCCTCACCAGGAGGATCGGTGTGGCGGCACGGCCGCCACACCCGTCCCCTCCTCTTCTTCCGATGTTCCGGAGGTCCGCCTTGGACGCCTTCTCCACCGTCATCCGCGTCGCCTCGCACGAGCAGCACACCGAGGCGGAGACCTCGACCTTCATGAGCGACCTGCTCGGCGGCCGGCTCGGGGTGGACGCGTACACGCGCTACACCGAACAGCTGTGGTTCGTGTACCGGGCCCTGGAGGACGCCGCCGAGGCCCTCAGGGACGACGCGGTGGCCGGGCCGTTCGTGCGGCCGGAGCTGATGCGCGGGGCGGCGATCGAGCGCGACCTCGCCCACCTGCGGGGTCCGCGGTGGCGCGAGACGCTGGTGGCGCTGCCCTCGACCGAGGCCTACGCGGCCCGCGTGGCCGAGTGCGCGGCCTCCTGGCCGGGCGGGTACGTCGCCCACCACTACACCCGCTACCTGGGCGACCTCTCCGGCGGCCAGATCATCCGCGACAAGGCGGAGCGGACCTGGGGCTTCGAGCGCAAGGGCGACGGCGTCCGCTTCTACGTCTTCGCCGACATCCCCAACCCGGCGGCCTTCAAGCGGACCTACCGCGAGCTGCTGGACGCGATCGCCGCGGACGACCTGGAGAAGCAGCGCATCATCGACGAGTGCAAGCGCGCCTTCGGCTTCAACGGGTCGGTGTTCCGCGAGCTGGGCGAGCAGTTCCCCCTGAGCGCGTAGCCCCTGCGGCGGGCGGGGCGCCGGCCGCCGGTCCGGCAGGGCGGTCCTCCTCGGTGCGGACCATCCGCGCGGTCAGTTCCGGGACCCGTACGCGGCTGCGGCCGCCGTCCTCGGTTCTGGTGGCACCCGTCCGCGGACCCAGGCCGCGCAGCGGGTTCCCGCCCGGGTCGAAACGGACGCGGCCGCCGATCTCGATCGTGCCGTCCGGGCCGGGGGCGGTGAGGATCTGGGAGCCCGCGCCCTGGGTGATGTTCAGGGCCCGGTTCAGCTCGGCCGTCAGCAGGATCGCCGCCGAGCCGGTGGCCTCGTCCTCGGCGATCACCCCGTCGGAGCGGCGCGGGAAACCGCGGGCCCGGATCCGGCCCGCGGCCTCGTCCTCCCACGCCCATGCGTACAGCCAGCCCTCGCCCGGCGGCGGAGCCTCCAGCGCCTCCACCGCGGTGGCGTCGGCGTACTGCTCGGTGCGCTTGCCCTCGACCCACTCGGGCCGGGCGGTGATCCAGGTGAACTCCCCGTCGTCGCGCGCCCATACGGCGCCGGCCGGGGGCCGGAGCTCCTCGATGTCGAGCAGCCACGCGACGCCGACCAGGGGGTGCCCGGCGAAGGACATCCGGGCTCCGGGTGTCCGGATGTCGACGACCCCGCGCTCGGGGTCGTCGACGAACACCGTCTCGCTGTAACCGAGTTCGGCGGCCAACGCCTGCCGGGACGCGTCGTCGGGGCAGGTCCGGCCGTCACGTACGACGCCGAGCAGGTTGCCGTGGCCGCCGTCACCCGCGCAGAAGACCCTCAGGACGTCGAGATCGTTCACGCGGGCATTGAAGCACGGCCCGGTTCCTGCCGTCCGCCGCCCGCGCGCCGCGAAGACCGCGCCGCCGCCGACTCGGCGCGCGGGCGCCGGAGGTGCTCCCGCACCCGCGCGCCGGGACTCCGCCGGCTCGGTCCGCCACGGAGGGTTGACCTCCGCTTGACCATTCCTTGGGAATGCGATGGGTCGGCCGTGACGACCCCGTGTCCGGCGGCCGAACATGTGGCCTGAATCACTGGACGCGCGGGTATGGGTGAGGTAAGCCTCGGTTAAGTTAGGTCCGCCTCACCGGCCGCCCCCACATGATCGGGGCGGCCGTCTGCCGAACGCCAGACTGCCAGGAGCCTCCTATGCGTCCCGCCCGCCTCACCGTCGTCACCGCGGCCGCCGTGGTGGCCGCCCTCTCCGCGGTCACCGGCTGCTCCGAGAAGAGTGACGCGTCCGGCGACGGCACGATCCGCGTGGCGGCCTCCGACACCGCCTGCGAGGTCTCCGCCAAGGAGTTCCCCGCGGGCAAGGTGGTCTTCGAGGTCGAGAACAAGGGCTCCAAGGTCACCGAGCTCTACGTCCTCTTCCCCGACGACCGCATCGTCGCCGAGCGCGAGAACATCGGCGCCGGCACCAAGGCCAGCATCACCGCCGAGCTCAAGGCGGGCGACTACGAGATCGCCTGCAAGCCCGGCATGAAGGGCGACGGCATCCGCCAGCAGGTCACGGCCACCGGCAAGGGCGGCACCGAGAAGCGCAGCCCCGAGGCCGACGCCGCGGTCGCCTCGTACCGCAAGTACGTGCAGGAGCAGGCCGACGAGACCATGCCCAAGGCCCAGGCCTTCGCGGACGCGGTCAAGGCCGGCGACGTCGAGGCCGCGAAGAAGGCGTACGCGCCCTCGCGCATCGGCTGGGAGCGCACCGAGCCGGTCGCCGAGTCCTTCGGTGACATCGACCCGAAGGTCGACGTCCGCGAGGACGGCCTGGAGCCGGGCCAGGACTGGACCGGCTGGCACAAGTTGGAGAAGTCCCTCTTCGCCGACAACAAGATCGACGACGCGGACAAGAAGCTCGCCGACACCCTGATCGCCGACCTGACCGAATGGCAGAAGAAGGTCGGCCAGGCGGAGATCACCCCCACCTCGATGGCGAACGGCGCCAAGGAGCTCCTCGACGAGGTCGCCACCGGCAAGGTGACGGGCGAGGAAGAGCGCTACTCCCACACCGACCTGGTCGACTTCAAGGCCAACGTCGAGGGCGCGGAGAAGGCGTACGAGCTGCTCAAGCCGATCATCTCGAAGAACGACCCCGCGCTCTCCGCCGAGCTGGAAAAGCAGTTCGCGGCGCTGAACAACCTGCTGGAGAAGTACCGCCCGAACAAGGCCGCCTACGAGTACACCGCGTACGACAAGGTCGGCGACGCGGAGCGCAAGGAGCTCTCGGACGGCGTCAACGCGCTGGCCGAGCCGCTCTCGAAGCTGGCCGCCGCGGTCGCGAAGTAATTCCGGTAACGGCAGAACAGGCGGGAGACCCGGATGACCGAGTCAGTGTCCGAACAGAGCCCCGAGCGGGGACCCGAAGGGGTGTCCGCGCAGGAGCAGGCCAAGGGCGCGCCCTCGCGGCGCTCCGTCCTCGGCTGGGGCGGTGCGGGCCTCGCGCTCGGCGCCGCCGCGGCCGGCGGCACGGCCCTGGCCCTTTCCAGGGACTCGGACTTGGTCTCGGCGGCCTCCGCCGGGGCGGCCGTGGCCTTCCACGGTGAGCACCAGGCCGGTATCGCCAGCGCCGTCCAGGACCGCCTGCACTTCGCGGCCTTCGACGTGAAGACGAAGGACCGCGGCGAGCTGGTCAAGCTCCTCAAGGACTGGACCGAGGCGGCCCGGCTGATGACGGCCGGTCACCCGGTCGGCGAGGGCGGCTACGGCGGTCTCCCGGAGGCCCCGCCGGACGACACGGGCGAGGCCCTGGGCCTGAAGGCCTCCCGCCTCACCCTGACCATCGGCTTCGGTCCGGGCCTGTTCGCCAAGGACCGTTTCGGTCTGGAGGGCAAGCGCCCCGAGGCCCTGGTGGACCTGGAGCCCTTCCCCGGCGACAACCTCGACCCGGCCCGCTCGGGCGGCGACCTGTGCGTCCAGGCCTGCGCCGACGACCCGCAGGTCGCGGTGCACGCCATCCGCCAGCTCGCCCGCATCGGCTTCGGCAAGACGGCGGTGCGCTGGTCGCAGCTCGGCTTCGGCAAGACCTCGTCCACCACCCCGGACGCGCAGACCCCGCGCAACATGATGGGCTTCAAGGACGGCACCCGGAACGTCTCGGGCACCGACAGCGCGGCGCTGGACAAGCACGTGTGGGTCGGCGCGGGCGACGGCAGCGCCTGGCTGACCGGCGGCTCGTACCTGGTGGCCCGCCGCATCCGGATGAACATCGAGACCTGGGACCGCACTCCGCTCGGCGAGCAGGAGGACATCTTCGGCCGCGACAAGGGCGAGGGCGCCCCGGTCGGCAAGTCCAAGGAGCGCGACGAGCCGTTCCTGAAGGCGATGAAGCCGGACGCCCACGTCCGTCTCGCCCACCCGGACACCAACAACGGCGCGACGATCCTGCGCCGCGGCTACTCGTTCACCGACGGCACGGACGGACTGGGCCGGCTCGACGCGGGCCTGTTCTTCCTCGCCTACCAGCGCGACGTCCGCAAGGGCTTCGTTCCGATCCAGCGGCAGCTGTCCAAGAACGACGCGCTCAACGAATACATCCAGCACGTGGGTTCGGCCGTCTTCGCCGTCCCGCCGGGCGTCCGCGACAAGGACGACTGGTGGGGCCGGACGCTGTTCGCGTAGGGACCGGGAGAACCGAAGTGTTCAGCAATTATCTGATCGGGCTGCGCGAGGGGCTGGAAGCCAGCCTCGTCGTCTGCATCCTCATCGCCTACCTGGTGAAGACCGGCAACAAGGACAAGCTGGCACCGCTGTGGCTGGGCGTCGGCCTGGCCGCCGCCCTGTCGCTGGCCTTCGGCGCGGGCCTCGAATTCGGCACCCAGGAACTGACCTTCAAGGCGCAGGAGGCCATCGGCGGCTCCCTGTCGATCATTTCGGTCGGCCTGGTGACCTGGATGGTCTTCTGGATGAAGCGCACCGCGCGGCACCTGAAGGCCGAGCTCCAGGGCAAGCTCGACGCGGCGCTCGCGATGGGCACCGGCGCGCTGGTGACCACCGCGTTCCTGGCCGTCGGCCGGGAGGGCCTGGAGACCTCGCTGTTCGTGTGGCGCTCGGTGCACGCCGCCGGCAACGGCACGGGCCCGCTGATCGGCGTCCTGCTCGGGATCGGGTCCGCGATCCTGCTGGGCTGGCTGTTCTACCGGGGTGCGCTGAAGATCAACCTGTCGAAGTTCTTCACCTGGACCGGCGGCATGCTGGTCGTCGTCGCCGCGGGCGTGCTCGCGTACGGGGTGCACGACCTGCAGGAGGCGGACTTCCTGCCGGGTCTGGCCAGCAGGGCCTTCGACATCAGCACGACGGTCCCGCCGGACAGCTGGTACGGAACCCTGCTGAAGGGCACCTTCAACTTCCAGCCGGACCCGACCGTGCTCCAGCTCGTGGTGTGGCTGGCCTACCTGATCCCGGTCCTCACGCTGTTCCTGGCCCCGTCGGTGATCCGCCGCAGCAAGGCCGGGCAGGCGCCGGAGCTGAAGCCGAAGCCGGAGCCGACCCGGTCCTGATCACCACAGCCGGTCCACCGTCCCCGGGTGGAGCGGTACCCGAACGCCGGTGAAGACCGCACGGACCCCGTCCGTGCGGCCTTCGCCGTCCGCGGTGAAGAAGGCCGCCAGGACGAGCTTGTCGAAGCCGGGGGCGTCCGTGGCCAGCGGGTCGGCGGGGGTGCCGCCGACCAGGACGGTGCCGGGGAGCACCTCGAAGCCGGCGGCCTCGTAGAACGGGGCCAGTGCCCGGTCGCAGCTGAACAGCGCGAGGTCCACCGCCGGGTCCGCGGCGAGCACGGCCCGGGCCGCGGCCACCAGCCTGGCTCCGTGGCCGCGGCCCCGCAGCCCGGCCCGGGTGACCACCCCGCTCAGCCCGGCCGCGCGGTACGTGCGCCCCTCCTCGAACCGGACCGGCTTGTACAGCAGCGCCAGCGAGGCGGTGACGCTGCCGCTCCCGTCGAGCAGGAGCACCGCCTTCGGCGCGAGCGCCGGATCGTGGCCGGCGGCCGCCCCGGGCCACGCCTGCTCCTCGAGGGCCGCCACCTGCGCGGCGAGCCCGGCGGGCAGGGCCTCGTGGACCTCGGTCCGCAGCCCGGTGCCCGCGACCGGGTGCGCGGGGGCACGCCCGGCGGGATGCTCGACGGGACCGCTCATGACGGGATGCGCACGCCCGCGCCGCCCACACGGACCCGCGGATCGTCCGCGCGCAGTTCCACCGTGAGGTGACCGGGGCGGCCCATGTCCGCGCCCTGGTGGAGGGTGAGCACGGAGTCGGCCGGGACCAGGCCGAGCTCGCGCGCGTACGCCCCGAAGGCCGCCGCGGCGGCGCCGGTCGCCGGGTCCTCGACGACGCCGCCGACGGGGAAGGGGTTGCGTACGTGGAACTCCACCGGGCCCGCGCGGTGCACGAGCTGGACGGTGGTGAGATCCAGGCGCCGCATCAGCGCCTCCAGCCGGGCGAAGTCGTAGTCGAGGTCGGCGAGCCGGGCCCGGGTGGCCGCGCCGAGCACCAGGTGGCGGGCTCCGGCGTAGGCGATCCGCGGCGGGAACTGCGGGTCCAGGTCGGCGGCCGGCCAGTCGATGGCGGCCAGCGCCTCGGCGAGGTCGGCCGGGTCCAGGTCCTCGGTGTGCGGTTCGACGCTGGTCAGGGTGGCCCGCAGGGCGCCCCCGTCCGCCCGCGTCACCGAGACGGGCACGGTGCCCGCCCGGGTCGAGAAGACCAGCTCGCCGGGACCGATCCGCTCGGCGAGCGCCACGGCGGTGGCCACGGTGGCGTGCCCGCAGAAGGGGACCTCCGCCTTGGGACTGAAGTAGCGCACGGTGAAGCTCCGGCCCTCCGCACCGCCGAGACCCTCGGGCGGGGCGGTGAGGAAGGCGCTCTCGCTGTAGTTCAGCCGGGCGGCGATCTCCAGCATGGCGGCCTCGTCGAGGCCGGTCGCGTCGAGCACGACTCCCGCGGGGTTGCCGCCGGCGGGGTCTTCGGAGAACGCGGTGTAACGCAGCACGTCGGTCATGCTCGCCTCAACCCGGCCCCCCGGGCCCGCATTCCCGGTGCGCGTGCGGGGGCGGACCCGGACCGGACCGGACTGGACCGGGCCCGCACCGGGTCCGCACCGGACCGGGTCAGCCGCGCCCGATGTAGGGCATGGCGGTCGCCATCACCGTCGCGAACTGCACGTTCGCGCCGAGCGGCAGTTGCGCCATGTGCAGGACGGTGCGCGCCACGTCGGCCGCGTCCATCACGGGCTCCACCGCGAGCTGCCCGTTGGCCTGCATGATCCCGCTCTGCATCCGCTCGGTCATCTCCGTGGCCGCGTTGCCGATGTCGATCTGCCCGCAGGCGATGCCGTACGGGCGGCCGTCCAGCGACAGCGACTTGGTCAGGCCCGTCATCGCGTGCTTGGTCGCGGTGTAGGCGATCGAGTTCGGCCGCGGGACGTGCGCGGAGAGGGACCCGTTGTTGATGATGCGGCCGCCCCGCGGGTCCTGGGACTTCATCATCCGGAAGGCCGCCTGGGCGCAGAGGAAGGCTCCGGTGAGGTTGACGTCGACCACCGAGCGCCAGGCCTCGTAGCTGATGTCCTCCAGTGCGACGCCGGCCGGTCCGAAGGTGCCGGCGTTGTTGAAGAGCAGGTCGAGCCGCCCGTAGTGCCGCTGGACGGTCCCGAACAGCGCGGCCACGTCGTCCGGATCGCTCACGTCGGCCCGTACGCACAGCACGTCCGCCGTGTCACCGGAGGCGTCCGCGGCGAGGGCGGCGGCGCGGGCCGTCTCCTCCAGGGGCGCGGCCCGCCGTCCGGTCGCGGCCACCGCCCAGCCGGCGGCGGCGAGGGTGAGGGCCACGGACCGGCCGATCCCCGATCCCGCTCCGGTGACCACGGCGATCTTCTGCTCACGTGCGCTCATGGGCCCGCAGGCTACGTCACATCGGCCGCCCGTCCCGGGACGTTCCGATTGCTGAGAACATGGGGCTGCCAGGGGGTGCGAACACACGATGAGAAGACTGGAGTTCCGTATGCCGGAGAGAGGCCCCGCGGCGCCCGCCCAGGAGTCGTCGCCCAGCGAGCCCTCCCCCGTCCCGACGTCCGCCGTCCCGCCCTCCGTCGCCGCACCCCTGACGGCCGCACCCCTGGCCGCCGCACCCCTCGCGGCCGCCCGCCGGACCGGACTGCTCGTCACCTTCGTCCTCGGCGGCCTCACCGCGCTCCCGCCGCTGTCGATGGACATGTACCTGCCGGCGCTGCCGGCGGTGACCACCGCCCTGAACAGCCCGGCCGCCACCGTCCAGCTCACCCTGACCGCCTGCCTCGCCGGCATGGCGCTGGGCCAGCTGGTGATCGGCCCGATGAGCGACAAATGGGGACGGCGCCGGCCCCTGCTCATCGGCATGGTCGTCTACGTCCTCGCCACCGCCCTCTGCGCCTTCGCCCCGACCGCCGAACTGCTCATCGGCTTCCGTCTGCTCCAGGGCCTGGCCGGCGCGGCCGCGATCGTCATCGCGCGAGCCGTCGTGCGCGACCTGTACGACGGGGTCGAGATGGCCCGGTTCTTCTCCACGCTGATGCTCATATCCGGCACGGCCCCGATCATCGCCCCGCTCATCGGCGGCCAGGTGCTGCGCTTCGCCGACTGGCGCGGGGTCTTCGTCATCCTCACCGTCATCGGCACCGTGCTCACCCTGACGGTCTGGCGGCGGCTCGAGGAGACGCTGCCGCCCGAACGGCGCCAGACCGGCGGCGTCGGCGCCGCGCTCCTGACCATGCGCGGGCTCTTCGCCGACCGCGTGTTCACCGGCTACGCGCTGGCCGGCGGATTCGCCTTCGCGGTGCTCTTCTCGTACATCTCCGCCTCGCCGTTCGTCGTGCAGGAGATCTACGGTGCCTCACCGCAGACCTTCAGCCTGCTCTTCGGCGTCAACTCCGTCGGCCTGATCGCGGTCGGCCAGATCAACGGCAAGCTGCTGGTGGGCCGGGTCAGCCTGGACAAGGTGCTCGCGGTCGGGCTCGCGACCGTCACCACCGCCTCGGTGGCCCTGCTGCTGATGGCTTCCGGGGCCTTCGGGGAGGTCGGGCTCTTCCCGATCTGCGCCGGGCTGTTCGTCCTGATGTCGGCCATGGGCATCGTGATGCCCAACACCAACGCGCAGGCCCTGATGCGCGCCCCGCACGCGGCCGGCTCGGCCTCCGCGCTGCTCGGCACCTCCTCCTTCCTGATCGGTGCGGTGGCCTCGCCGCTGGTCGGGATCGCCGGCGAGGACACGGCGGTGCCGATGGCCCTGGTGCAGCTGACGTGCTCGCTGCTGTCGGTCGGCTGTTTCGCGGGACTGTGCCGTCCCTGGCGGAAGCCGGAGCCGCAGGCCCCGTAGCGCGACGGCGTCGTGGGCGCGGTGGGACCGGCCGCCCGGGCGGGGGCGGGCCCGGCGGGGTTCCGCCGTAAACTTCGTGGGTGAACGCCTCCGTCCCCACCCCCGCCACGACCTCCGCCGCAACCCTGCGCACCGCCCTGGGAGCGCTGCTCGACGGGCTCCCGCAGAAGCAGGCCACCGCCGCCGTGGAGCGACTGATCGCCAACTACCGCGGCCAGATCCCCACCCACACGCCCGTGCTGCGCGACCGCTCGGACGTGGCGGCGTACGCGGCGTACCGGATGCCGGCCACCTTCGAGGCCGTCCGGTCCGCCCTCCACGGCCTCGCCGAGGCGGCCCCGCGGTGGACTCCGGGCACGCACGTGGACGTGGGCGGCGGCACCGGCGCGGCGACCTGGGCGGTGGACGCCACCTGGGAGGGGCCGCGCGCCACGACGGTGCTGGACTGGGCGGATCCGGCGCTGGTCCTCGGCAAGGAACTGGCCGCGGCCTCGTTCTCCCCGACGCTGCGGGCGGCCGAGTGGCGGCGCGCCGTCATCGGGGCCGGGCTGGAACTCCCCGCCGCGGACCTGGTGACGGTGTCCTACGTCCTGGGCGAGCTGGCCCCGGAGGCCCGCCACGCGGTCGTCGCGGAGGCGGCGCGCGCCGGTCAGGCCGTGGTGGTCGTCGAGCCGGGCACCCCCGAGGGCTATCTGCGCATCCGCGAGGTCCGCGAGCAGCTGATCGAGGCCGGACTGCGGGTCGCCGCACCGTGCCCGCACGACGGGACCTGCCCGATCGAGGTCGGGCAGGACTGGTGCCACTTCTCGACCCGGGTCAGCCGGTCCTCGCTGCACCGGCAGGTCAAGGGCGGCTCCCTGGCGTACGAGGACGAGAAGTTCAGCTACGTGGCCGCGACCCGCTTCCCCGTGGAGCCGGCCTCCTCGCGGATCACGCGCCGGCCGCAGATCCGCAAGGGGCTCGTCCTGCTGGACCTGTGCGGTCCGCAGGACGGTGACGCGCCGGGTCTGACCCGGGCCACCGTGACCAAGCGCCACGGTGACCTCTACAAGGCGGCGCGGGACGCCGACTGGGGCCAGGAGTGGCCGCCTTCCCAGGAGGCCTAGGTACGCCGGGGCCCGCAGCGCCGGGCCCGGGGATCCCGGGGTCCGGCGCCTGTACGGGGACCGGAAAGGGTGCACCTTTCCGGTCCTAGGACGAGGGCCGCAGCTCCTGCGTGCAGCACTTCACGCTGCCGCCGCCCTTGAGCAGCTCCCCCAGGTCCATCGGGACCGGTTCGAACCCGCGGGCCCTGAGGGGCTCCAGGAGTCCGGTGGCCGCCTGCGGGAGCAGGACGTGCCGGCCGTCCGACACGGCGTTGAGCCCGAGGGCGGCCGCGTCCGGCGCCTCGGCGATCAGCGCGTCGGGGAAGAGCCGTCGCAGTACGGCCCGGCTGCCCTCGGAGAAGGCGGCCGGGTAGTACATGATCTCGTCCCCGTCGAGCACGGACAGTGCCGTGTCCAGGTGGTAGTAGCGCGGGTCGACCAGATCGAGTCCGATGACCGGGCGGCCGAAGAACTCCTGCGCCTCGTCGTGCGAGAGCGGACTGGAGCGGAAGCCCCGGCCCGCCAGGAGGTAGGAGGCGGTGACGGCGAAGTCCCCCTCGCCCTCGTTGACGTGGGAGGGCTCGTGGACCTCCTGGTAGCCGTTGCTCCGGAACCAGTCGAGGTGGATCTCCGCCTCGGGGGCCCGTTCCGGATGGGCGAACCGCGCTCCCAGCACCCGGCCGTCGACGACGAGGGCGCCGTTCGCCGCGAAGACCATGTCGGGCAGCGCGGGGTCGGGGACGAGGGTTTCGACGGTGTGGCCGAGCGACCGGTAGCGGTCCCGGAGGTCCTCCCACTGGGCCTGGGCGAGGGGGAGGTCCACCGGTTTCGTGGGGTCCATCCACGGGTTGATGGAGTACGTGACCTTGAAGTGCGCGGGCGGGCACATCAGGTAGCGCCGGGGTGTGGCGTCTCTGCGCAACGAGGGCTCCTCACGGTGATGAGGAGAGAATCGTCTCTCCTCCGGGAAGACCGCGCAGTGAACTGACTGGGTGGTTTCCGGAACGGCCGAAAGACGAGCGGTACCGGAGGGGTGATGTGCCGAAATGAGCGTTCCCCCCGCCCTGTCCGCGCCCCCGCCGCTGACGGCGCGGATGCCGCTCTGCCCGCCGACCTGACGGGGCGGCACCGGGGCCGGCGAGCGCCCGGACCCGTCGGAGAGGCCCCGGCCGCCCCACCATGGCCGAGAACACATGGCCGAATTCTATGGTTATGTGGGGGCCGGAGCCGGGGGTGCGGTCACCCGGTGCCCAGGATGGTGGGACCATGTGAGGGTCTGCCGGGGAAACGCTGTAGGTGAGGGGATAGATGGGGTCTGAGTCCGGCCGCGTCAAACGCGGCCAGCAGAGCAGGATCTCCCAGTGGCTGCGCCGCAAGCCGAAACCCTCCGCCGAAGACCCGGGACGAGAACGCGAGGCCCTGCTGCTGGCCGTCGCCGCCGCAGGTCTGCCGATCTCTCCCGCCGCCCATCCCGCGGGATACCGGTGTTCGTGCGACCGCATCGGCTGTCCGACTCCCGCACGCCACCCCGTCTCCTTCGCCTGGCAGACGCAGTCCACCACCGACCCTGACCAGGTCGCACGGTGGGCGCGCAACGAGCCGCAGGCGAACTTCATCACCGCGACCGGCATGGTCCACGACGTCCTCGACGTCCCGCTGGAAGCCGGGCACAGCGCGCTGACCCGTCTGCTGGCGGCGGGCGTGGACGTCGGCCCGGTGGCCGAGTCCGGCGGTACGGGCGAGCAGGCCCGGATGCTCTTCTTCACCGCGACCCGGGGTACGCCCGAGGACGAGGACGAGTGGTGGCCGTGCGAGCTGGACTGCCACCCCGAGACGATGGACGAGCACCCGGGCCTGCGGTGGCACTGCCGGGGCAGCTACGTGCTGGTACCGCCGGCGGCCCTGCCGGGGGATTTCGCGGTGACCTGGCTCCGGGGCATGGAGCATCCGCTCCCCGACCCGCTGACGCTGCTCGAAACCCTCACGGACGCGTGCGCCGTGTACGCGGGCGCCTCCGACCAGGCCCCCGCGGCGGTCGCCTGGCCCTTGGGCCGCTAGGGCCCGGGCCATGAGCCCGGTCCGCGCCTGGTTCCGCGACGGGTGACCCGTCGCGGGACCGGGCGGACAGCGGAACCGGCCGGACAGCGGGACCCGGCGGGCAGCGGGCCGGTCAGTGGATCTGGGTGACCACCACGTCCAGGGCCCACGCCTTCGACGGCTTCGACGGGGGCTCCGCCTCCACCGTGAAGCCCAGGTCCCGCAGGGCCGTGACGAGTTCCGCCGGGGACGCGGGGGCCGCACCCGCCGTCAGGAGGTCGCGGACCAGGCGGCCCTTCGTGGCCTTGTTGAAGTGGCTCACCACGGACCGCTTCTCCACGCCGTCCACCCGCTGCGCGTGCAGCACCCGCACCGTCGCCGTCCGCCCCGCGACCTCGCCCTTCGGCTTCCACGCGGAGGCGTAGGCGGAGGAGCGCAGGTCCAGGACCAGGCCGTCGGCCGCCGCCTCCGGCATGACCTCCGCCATCGGCTGCCGCCAGAACGCGCCCAACGCCCCCAGCCCAGGCAGCTTCACGCCCATCGAGCACCGGTAGGAAGGGATGCGGTCCGTGATCCGGACCGCGCCCCACAGACCCGAGAAGACCAGCAGCGACCTGTCGGCCCGCGTCACCGCGTCCGGCGGAAGCGTCGAGAGGCCCAGCGCGTCGTACAGGACACCCGTGTAGACCTCACCCGCCGGCCGCGCCACCGCCGACCGCAGTTCCGCGTTCTTCGCGACCTCGCCCCGCAGGCCCTCGCTCAGGCCCAGGACTTCGCGCGCCTTCTCCTCGTCGCCCACGCACAGCTCGACGAGTTCCTCCAGCACCGCCGCCCGTGGGGCGCCGAGCCCCGGCAGCGACAGCGACTCCGGCTTCAGCGGTGCGCCGGAGCCGCCGGCGGCCTTTCCTTCGGACGGCGGCAGCAGCACGAGCACGGTGGTTCTCCTTCTGACGGGCATGGCACAGCGGCGGGGGTGCGGCCCCAGCCCAGAGTAGACGGCTCGCCGTGCCGCCCCGGCCCGCCGGCCATAGGCTCGGTGCATGCCACGCCGTCACATGATCATGACCGGCGCAGACGGGGTTGCCCTGCGGGCCGCGCTGCGTGCACTGCGGACCGAGCTGGGGGTGACGCGGGAGTTCCCGGCGTCCGTCCTCGCCGAGGCCGAGCGGGCCGCCGGCCATCCGCTCCTGCCCGGCCTGGACGCCACCGACATCCCCCTCTTCACCGTCGATCCGCCGACGTCACGCGACCTGGACCAGGCCATGCACCTGGCGAAACGTCCCTCCGGCGGCTACCGCGTGCACTACGCCATCGCCGACGTCGCCGCCTACGTCACGCCCGGCGGCGCCCTCGACGCCGAGGCCCACCGCCGGGTCGCCACCCTCTACTTCCCCGACGAGAAGGTCCCGCTGCACCCGGCCGTGCTCTCGGAGGGCGCGGCCAGCCTGCTGCCCGACCAGACCTGCCCCGCCCTGCTGTGGCGGCTCGACCTGGACGCGGAAGGCCGGGTGGTGAGCACCGACGTGCGCCGCGCGCTCGTGCGCAGCCGGGCCAGGCTCGACTACGCGGGGGTCCAGAAAGCCATCGACGACGGCACCGCCGAGGAGTCCCTGGCCCTGCTCAAGGAGGTCGGGACCCTGCGCGAAGCCCTCGAGGTGGAGCGCGGCGGGATCTCGCTGAACGTGCCCGAGCAGGAGATCGTCGAGCACGGGGGCTCGTACAGCCTGGCCTACCGGGCTCCGCTCCCGGCCGACGGCTGGAACGCCCAGATCTCCCTCATGACCGGCATGGCCGCCGCCGAGCTCATGCTCGCCGCCGGCACCGGCATCCTGCGGACCCTGCCGACCGCTCCCGACGGGGCGGTCGGACGGCTGCGCCGGGTGGCGAAGGCGCTGCGGATCGACTGGCCCCACCACGTTCCGTACGCCGAGCTCGTGCGCTCCCTCGATCCGCGCCGTCCCGACCACGCGGCGTTCCTCCAGGACTGCACCTCCCTGCTGCGCGGCGCCGGTTACACGGTGTTCACCGGCGGTGAGACGCCGGACCCGGCGCTGCACGCGGCGGTCGCGGCCCCCTACGCCCACTGCACCGCCCCTCTGCGCCGGCTCGTCGACCGGTACGCCGGGGAGCTGTGCGTGGCGGCGGTCGCGGGGGACGCGCCCGCGCCGTGGGTGCTGTCCGCGCTGGCGGACCTGCCGAGGGAGATGGCGGACGGCACCCGGACCGCGAACACGGCGGAGCGGGAGGCCGTGGACCTGGTGGAGGCGGCGCTGCTCAAGGACCACGTCGGGGAGACCTTCGAGGCGATGGTCATCGACGTCAGGGAGCGGGAGCCGCTGGTCGGCACGGTGCACCTCGAGGACCCGGCCGTGGTCGGCCGGATCGAGGCCGCCTCCGGAAGGCTGCCGCTGGGCGAGCGGATCGGGGTCCGCCTGACGGAGGCGGACCCCGGGACCTCGAAGGTGCTGTTCGCCCCGGCGTAGAGCAGGCGCCGGTGGCGCCCGCGCGGGCCGTGGAGCCGCCGCGGCAGGCGATGCCGAAGTGGCCGCGCGGCCGCCCGCCTCGGGTCAAGCCGTGACGGCACAGCCGGTAACATGGTCGGCACGACAGACGAGTCGGCCGGACGGCCGCGTCGGGATCCCAGGATGCCGCCGAGGAACGTCCGGGCTCCACAGGGCAGGGTGGTGGCTAACGGCCACCCGGGGTGACCCGCGGGACAGTGCCACAGAAAACAGACCGCCTGGGGCTTCGGCCCCCGGTAAGGGTGAAACGGTGGTGTAAGAGACCACCAGCGCCTGAGGTGACTCAGGCGGCTAGGTAAACCCCACCCGGAGCAAGGTCAAGAGGGGTTGTCTTCGGACGGCCCTGCGCGAACGTTCGAGGGCTGCCCGCCCGAGTTCGCGGGTAGACCGCACGAGGCCGGCGGCAACGCCGGTCCTAGATGGATGGCCGTCTCCCCGGCGACCGCGAGGTCTCCGGGTGACAGAACCCGGCGTACAGGCCGGCTCGTCTGCCGTCCTTCCTCCGCACGAGAGGCCCCCCGCCCGTACCGGGCGGGGGGCCTCTCGTCGTCGTGCACGTGCGCGTCGCCGCGCGGCTCAGCGCAGGTGCGACGTGTCGTTCAGGAGGCGGACCGAGGCGTTGCCGTCCGCGTAGTAGGCCACCGCCGACAGGGAGGCCGCCGAGAGTTCCATGCGGAACAGGGCCTCCGGCGGGGCGCCGAGCGCGAGGCGGACGAGGATCTTGACCGGCGTCACGTGCGAGACCAGCAGGACGGTGCGGCCCGCGTGCGCTGCCAGGAGCCGGTCCCGGGTCGCCGCGACCCGGCGGGTGGCGGACGCGAAGCTCTCGCCGCCGCCCGTGGGGGCGGCCTCCGGGGAGTCCAGCCACGCCTGGAGGTCATCGGGGAAACGCTCCTGGACCTCCGCGAAGGTCAGCCCCTCCCATGCGCCGAAGTCGACCTCGCGCAGGCCCTCTTCGACCGTGACGGTGAGTCCGAGCCGGTCGGCGACGGCCTGCGCGGTCTCCCGGCAGCGCCGCAGCGGGGAGCTGATCACCGTCTGGACGGTGCCGCGCGCCGCCAGTGACCCGGCGACGGCGGCGGCCTGGCGGCGGCCGGCCGGGGACAGCTCCGGGTCGCTGCCGCCGCTGCCGGAGAAGCGCTTCTGCGGGGTCAGGGCGGTCTCTCCGTGGCGCAGCAGCACGAAGGTCGCCGGAGCGCCCATGTCGGGGCCCCAGCCGACGGTGGGAGCGGCCGCGGCGGGCGGGGGCACCGCGAACAGGGTGCCGGCCGTGTCGGCGCCCGTGTCGGCTCCCGTGTCCGCGGGAGCCGACGGGCCGGCCGGGACCGGTGTGCGGGACGAGGAGGCGAGGGCCGCGCGCACCGCCGCGGCCCCCTTCGCCGCGTCTCCGGGAGGGCCGGCCGGCGGGGCCGCCAGGGCGCGCGCCGCCGAGGCGTCCAGGGCCGCCGTGGAGTCCGACGGCTCCCACTGCCCGCCGCGCTTGCCCGCGTCCATCGCCTCGTTGGCGAGCCGGTCCGCGTGCTTGTTCTTCTCGCGCGGGATCCACTCGTACGTCACCTGCGCGCGCGGCAGGATCGTCGCCGCCTCGGCCGCGAGCGGCTTCATGCCCGGGTGTTTGATCTTCCAGCGGCCCGACATCTGCTCGACGACGAGCTTGGAGTCCATCCGGACGAGGACCGCCGCGTCCGGGTCCAGCTCGCGGGCGGCCCGCAGCCCGGCGATGAGGCCCTTGTACTCGGCCACGTTGTTCGTCGCGACGCCGATGTACTCCGCGCGCTCGGCCAGCGTCTCGCCCGTCACCGGGTCGAGGACGACGGAGCCGTAGCCGGCGGGACCCGGGTTGCCCCGGGAGCCGCCGTCGGCCTCCACGACGAACCGCGGCATCAGATGCCCGAGTCGGCCGTACGGACCAGGATGCGCCCGCAGCTCTCGTGGCGGACGACCTCGTCGCGGGCGGCGGCCTTGATCTCGTTGACCTCGGCGAGGTCGAGCTCCAGGCGGCAGCCCTCGCAGCGGCGCTGCGCCAGGCGGGCGGCGCCGACGCCGCCCTGCTTCACGCGGATCTTCTCGTACAGCGCGATCAGCGCGGCCGGCATGGCCGTGACGATGACCTCGCGGTCCTTGGCGATGCCGGCGACCTCGGCGTCGATCTCGCCGGTGGCGGCGTCGCGGCGCGCGGTGGCGTCCACGAGCTTGGTCTCCAGCGAGGCGACCCGGTCGGTCAGCTCCGCGACGGTCTCCTGGGCGGTCTCCAGGCGCTCCATGACCTCGAGGACCACGTCCTCCAGGTCGCCCTGGCGCTTGGCGAGGGAGACGACCTCGCTCTGCAGGTTGGCCAGGTCGCGGGAGGAGATGCCTACGCCGGAGTCCAGGCGGGCCTGGTCGCGGGCGGCGCGCTGGCGCACCTGGTCCACGTCCTGCTCGGCCTTGGTCTGCGCGCGGGCGGCGTCGGTGGCCTTGGTCTGGGCGGCGACGAGGAAGTCGCGCTGCTGGGCGAGGTCCTTGGTCAGGGAGTCGACCTCGGCGTGTTCGGGCAGCGACTTGCGCTTGTGGGCGAGCTGAGACAGCCGGACGTCCAGGGCCTGGACGTCGAGAAGTCGGATCTGGTCGGCGGGCTCGGCGTTCAGTTGGGGGCTCCAGAGATAGAAGGGGGTGTCACGGACGGCGCGTGCGCCGTCCACGGGTCGGTGACCGTGCGCGAGACGTGGGTGCGCAGACCCCAGCCGTGGCGCTCGGAGATGGCGTCGAGCTGGGCCGCGGCCTGCTCGCACCAGGGCCACTCGGTGGCCCAGTGTGCGGCGTCGACGAGGGCGAGCGGATTCTGCTCGCGGGCCTCGGACACCGGGTGGTGGCGCAGGTCGGCGGTGACGTACGCGTCGACGCCGGCGGCGCGGACCTGCTCGAAGAGGCTGTCGCCGGAGCCGCCGCTGACGGCGACCCTGCGGATCAGCGCGTCCGGGTCGCCGGCCACGCGGATGCCCTGCGCGGTGGGCTGGAGCCAGGCCGCGGCTCGGGCGGTGAACTCGCGCAGCGTCTCGGGGCGGTCGAGCTCGCAGATCCGGCCGAGGCCGCGGCGGCCCGAGGGGTCGGTCGGGTCGGGGACCAGCGGGCCGGTGACGCGCAGGTCGAGGGCGCCGGCGAGGGCGTCGGAGACGCCCGGGTCGGCGGTGTCGGCGTTGGTGTGGGCGACGTGCAGCGCGATGTCGTTCTTGATCAGCGTGTGGACGACGCGGCCCTTGAAGGTGCCGGCCTCGACGGTGGTGGTGCCGCGCAGGTAGAGGGGATGGTGGGTGACGATCAGATCGACGCCCCTCTGCACCGCCTCGTCGACGATCTCCTGGACGGGGTCCACGGCGAACAGGACCCGGGAGACCTCGGCGTCGGGGTCGCCGCAGACGGTGCCGACGGAGTCCCACTGCTCGGCCCGCGAGGGGGGCCAGAGAGCGTCCAGCGCGGCGATGACTTCAGAGAGACGGGGCACAGGTCAAGGCTACCGTCCGTGGCGACCGCCCCGGCGCTCCGAGCCCGGCGGATCCGGGGCGGGAGCGGGGCGTCGAGGACGGCGCCCCTTCTCCCGGGGGTGAGGGGCGGGTGAAGCCCGAAAGGGGGGTGAGGTGCACCTAACCGCCCACTCACCCCAAATACCCGGATATCGCACAGCACAGCCGTCGGCCTTCCCACAGTCGAATCGCCGCCCGGCCACCCGTACGTGTGAAGCGGGCTCGGTCGCCGTGTCCGACGGCCGACGCGATCACTAACTTCCTCACCGGAGGCGACGAAGATGACTGTCTGTGCCATCGAGACGACGAAGACGGCCCCGTTCACCATTGCCGCGGACGGCTCCTACGCCGCCCGGCTGGCCGGGGACGGCGAGGCCCGCTACCCGGAGCGCTGGACGCTGACCGGGCCGGAGCCGTACGCGGTGCCGCTGCCGCTCGGGCAGCCCGAGGAGGCGGACAGCGAGGTGCTGCCGCTGGCCGACGGGCGGGTGCTGATCCACCGGCGGGTGGCGGAGCTGCACGCCTTCGCGCTGCTGTACCCGACGGGCGGAAGCGGCGGCCGCGCGGGCGCGGGCCCCCGGACCGGGGAGCTGCCGCTCGGGGCGGTCTCCTCGCAGGACGAGGACGGCGGCCCGGACGGCGTACGGGTCACCCTGCTGCCGCCGTCCCCGGACGGGCACGGCGCCTTCGCGCTGGCCGTGGGAGCCGCCACGACCACGGTGTGGCAGGTCACCGGCACCGCCTTCGGGCCGGAACGGGTCGCCCGCGTCCCGGGGCGCTGCTCCGGCGGCGTCTGGCTCGACCGGACCGGCCGGCTGCTGGCGCTGGACCGCGAACTGGACGGCCCGGCCGGGCCCCTGACCAAGGCGGTGGCGATCGACCTGCGACGCGGCGGCGAGGTCTCCCCGCTGCTCCAGATCACCGCGGACAGTGATGACCGCCTGCTGCTGGCCGACCCGGACAGCGGTCTGCTGCTGATCCGCTCGGACGCGCCGGGTGAGCTCCGGCTCGGATGGGGGGTCCTGGGCAGCGCCCGCCCGGTGCGCTTCCCCGAGTGCCTGCGGGCGGTCGGGGCCACGGCCACGCCGTTCGCCGTACAGCCGGGACAGGCCCTGATGCCGGAGAGCTGCGGGGTCGCGCTGCGGGTGGACGAGGCCGGGGACGGCTACGGCGGCAGCGTGGCCGGACTCGCCCTCTGGCGCCCCGCCGACCGGCACGTCTTCCGCATCGGCGCCCCCGCCGGCTGGCTCGGCGGCACGGGCCTGTGGAGCACCGAAGGCCGCCTGCACCTCCCGTACGCGACGCCCGAGGTCCCTTGCGGGATCATCGGGACGAACCTCCCGGTCACCCCGCCCCCACCCTTGCGCCACTCCCCCCTCCCGGCCCCACCCGCCCGCCCGGTCCCCCTCCAACAGGCCCCGCTGGGCTAGCGCCGCCCCACCACCGCGGGACCGGCCCCGCCCGCTCAGCCGTCGTGCTTGAGGCCGAGGACCTCCGCCGCCGCGAACGTCTCGTTCGCCGGACGGGAGTCGTAGTGCGGAGTGAGGAGCCCGTCGAGCTCCTCGTAGGAGAAGGACTCCTTGGCCGTGTCGAACTTCGCCGCCACCTTCGGGCGTTCCATGACGACCACGATCCCGCCGTGGACGACGAACAGCTGTCCGTTGACCTTGGCCGAGGCCGGTGAGGCCAGGTAGCCGACCAGCGGGGAGACGTGCTCGGGGGCGAGGGCGTCGAGCTTGCCCTCCTCGGGCACCTGGAAGCCCGCGAAGACGTCCTCGGTCATCCGGGTACGGGCGCGCGGGCAGATGGCGTTGGCCGTCACCCCGTACTTGCCCAGCGCCAGGGCGGTCGAGGTGGTCAGGCCCACGATGCCGCCCTTGGCCGCCGCGTAGTTGGGCTGGCCGGCCGAGCCGCCGAGGAAGGCCTCGGAGGAGGTGTTGACGATCCGGCCGTAGACCGGACCGCCCGCCGCCTTCGACCGCTCGCGCCAGTGCACGGAAGCGAAGTGCGTGGTGTTGAAGTGGCCCTTGAGGTGGACCCGGATGACCGAGTCCCACTCCGCCTCCGACATCGAGAAGACCATCCGGTCGCGCAGGATGCCCGCGTTGTTGACCAGGACGTCGAGCTTGCCGAAGCTGTCCACGGCCAGCCCGACCAGCTCGCGCGCCTGCTCGAAGTCGGCCACGTCACCGAGGTGCGCCACCGCCTGCCCGCCCGCGTCCCGGATCTCCGCGGCGACCTCCTCCGCCGGGGCGGCCGAGGCCTCGCCGGAGCCGTCCCGGCCCGGCTGCCCGAAGTCGTTGACGACCACGCTCGCGCCGAGCCGGGCGAGTTCGATCGCCTCGGACCGGCCGAGGCCGCGGCCGGCGCCGGTGACGATGGCGGAGAGTCCCTCAAGTGGCAGTGACATCCGTACGCTTCCTCTCGAAACGGGTCAGAGCTCGAAACGGGTCAGAGTTCGATGCAGGTGCGCAGGGCGACGCCCGTACGCATCTGGTCGAGCGCGTCGTTGATCTCGGCGAGCTGCACGCGGTGCGTGATCAGGCCCGCCAGGTCCACCCGGCCGGCCCGCCACAGCGCGATGGTGCGCTCGTAGGAGCGGAGCACGTCGCCACCGCCGTACATCGACGGCAGGATCTTCTTCTCGTCGAAGAAGAGGGAGAACATGTTGATCGAGTAGTTGTCGTCGAGCGCGCCCGCGCCGACCACGACGACGGCGCCGCCGCGCCGGGTCATCTCGTACGCGGTCCGCGTGGTCTGGGACTTGCCGACGACCTCGAAGACGTAGTCGAAGCCCTCGCCCGCGGTGACCCGGTTCTTGGCGTCGGCGAAGGCTTCCGGGGAGACCGCCTCGGTGGCGCCGAATCGCAGCGCCGCCTCGCGCCGGGAGGCGACCGGGTCGACGGCGACGATCTGGGACGCGCCCTGCACCTTGGCGCCCTGGATGACGGAGATGCCGACGCCGCCGCAGCCGATGACGGCGACCGAGGAACCGGCCTCCACCTTGGCCGTGTTGATGGCGGCGCCGAGGCCCGTGGTCACGCCGCAGCCGATCAGGGCGGCGATGTCGAAGGGCACGTCGTCGGGGATCGGCACGGCGCAGCCCGCCGGGACCACCATCTCCTCGGCGAAGGTGCCGGTGCCGGCGAAGCCGAAGACGCTGTTGTCGCCGCGCTGGAAGTTGGGGGTGGCCACGTTGCCGAAGGCCTCCAGGCACAGGTGGCCCTGGCCGCGCCGACAGGAGGGACAGTGCCCGCACGGGGGCAGCCAGCAGACCAGCACCCGGTCACCGATCTTGTGGCTGGTGACCCCGTCGCCCACGTCCGTGATCACGCCGGAGCCCTCGTGGCCCGGGATGAAGGGGGCGGGCTGCGGCAGCACGCCGCTCATCGCGGAGAGGTCGGAGTGGCACAGGCCGGTGGCCTTGATCCGGATCTTGACCTTGCCGGGGCCGAAGCCCACGGCCTCCATGTCGTCGACGACTTCGAGCTTGTCCTGGCCTATCTCGCTCTGCAGTGCTGCGCGCACGGTGCGGCTCCTTCGCTTCAGCTTCTTGGGGTGGGCGTGCCGGACCAGGCGTGCCGGATCCGGCGTGCCCGGATCGGACGGACCGGGATCAGGCGCGCCTGATCACACGGGGCCGATCACGCGTACTCGACGACGGTGTCGGCGAGGACCGGCGCGTCGTCCCGGTCGGCGGCGCTCACCGTGACCCGTACGCGGTCCGGCTCCTCCCACATCCGGATGCGCAGCGTCTCGCCCGGGAAGACGATCCCGGCGAAGCGCGTGCGGTAGGCGCGGACCCGGGAGACGTCCCCGCCCAGCACGGTGTCGACGACGGCCTTGAGGGTCATCCCGTACGAGCACAGGCCGTGCAGGATGGGCTGGTCGAAACCGGCCGTCTTGGCGAACTCCGGGTCCGCGTGCAGCGGGTTCCAGTCGCCGGAGAGGCGGTACAGCAGCGCCTGCTCCTCGCGGATCGTGCGCTCCTCGATCCGGTCGGGCGCGCGGTCGGGCGGTTCCGTGCTCACGGAGGGGCCGCGGTCACCGCCGAAGCCGCCCTCCCCGCGTACGAAGATCTGCGCGTCCGAGGTCCACAGCGGGCCGTCGGCGTCGGCGACCTCGGTCCGCAGGACGATCACGGCCGCCTTGCCCTTGTCGTAGACGGCGGCGACCTTGGCGGTGGAGTGGGCCTGCCCCTTGACCGGGATGGGCCGGTGCAGCTCGATGGACTGGCCGCCGTGCAGGACGGCGGCGAGGTTGACCTCGATGCCGGGGGCGGCGAGGCCGCCCATCATGGCCATGCCCGCGCCGGCGACGGTCGCGAAGCTGGGGAGCACGTGGAGCTTGGACTCCAGGGTGTAGCGCAGCTCGTCGGGGTCGGTGGCGGGGATGCCCGCGCCGAGTCCGAGGTGGTAGAGCTGGACGTCCTTGTGGTCCCAGCTGATTTCCCCCTCGCGGGGTTCGGCGGCGAGGGCCTTGGCGGCATCGATCGGCATGAGGATGCTGCTCCTTGTTCGTGGAAGACCTCGGCGCGGCCGTCCGCACCGTCGGCCGCACCGAGGTCGTATGCGGGACCGGCTGTCTAGAACGCGTTCTAGGTATCCGGTGAGGGAATGTATAACGCACGTCCCAGCAGTTGGGAAGACTCCTGACTTCACGTCAGATCGTGTCGTTCGTCGGCGCGTTGGAGCGGATTGCAGCGGGTTGGAGCGTGTTGCCGGGGCGGGGGGCCGTCGCGGCCCTACCCTTCGGGGGTGGACGAAATGCCCGTTGCCCCGCGTGTGCCCCGGTCCCTGCGGGTGCTCTTGGCTCCCCCGAACCCGGCCCTGGCGGTCCTGCTCGGACTCCAGCCGGACATCGAGGTGGTACCGGACGCGTTCGCGCGGCCGGCGGTGGCGCTGACGGACTCGGTGGAGCTCGTCCCCGGCCTCCTGGCGGAGGATCCGGAGTGCCGGGTCCTGGTGCTCGCCGGGTTCGCGCGGGGCGGGCTCGCGGAGGCGGTGGTCGCCGCCGGCGGGGCGGGCCTGGTCCTGCGGGACGGCCCGGTCGAGGCACTGGCGGACTCCATCCGGCGGGCCTCGCGCGGCGAGACCGTGATCGACCCCGCGCTGACGGCCCCCTGATCGGCCTGCGCCCGCTCCCCGGGCTCCGCCCCGACCCGGCGGCCCGGCTACGCGCGGCGGAGGAGGGTGACCACCGCCGCACCGCCCAGGCCGATGTTGTGGGCCAGCCCCACCCGCGCTCCCGCGACCTGACGCGCTCCCGCCTGGTCACGGAGTTGCCAGACGAGTTCCGCCGCCTGGGCGAGGCCCGTCGCGCCCAGCGGGTGGCCCTTCGAGATCAGGCCTCCGGACGGGTTGACCACCCACCGTCCC
This sequence comes from Streptomyces sp. NPDC006544, assembly GCF_040611715.1. Taxonomy (NCBI): domain Bacteria; kingdom Bacillati; phylum Actinomycetota; class Actinomycetes; order Kitasatosporales; family Streptomycetaceae; genus Streptomyces; species Streptomyces sp. NPDC006544. Next base: position 66,191 of record NZ_JBEXOV010000029.1, read on the forward strand.
CCGTACGTCGTGGCACCGCTCTCCACCAGCTCCCCGGCGCCGCCGTCCGCGCACATGCCCAGCGCCTCGTACGTCAGCAGTTCGTTGATCGAGAAGCAGTCGTGCAGTTCGATCACGTCCACGTCCCCGATGCCCAGCCCCGACGCCTCGAAGACCTGCCGCCCCGCCGCGGCGGTCATCGGCTTGCCCACCGCGTCGATGCAGGTGCCCGACGAGAAGGACGCCTCCGTGTCCGTCGTCATCGACTGCGCGACGATCTCCACCGCCCGGTCCCCCAGGCCGTGCTGCTCCACGAACCGTTCCGAGACGACCAGCGCCGCCGCCGCCCCGTCGGAGGTCGGCGAGCACTGGAGCTTCGTCAGCGGCTCGTGGATCGTCTTGGCCGCCAGGATCTCCTCGACCGTGTACACGTCCTGGAACTGCGCGTTCGGGTTGTTCGCCGAGTGCCGGTGGTTCTTCGCGCCGACCGCCGCCAGCTGCGCGGCCGTGGTCCCGTACCGCTTCATGTGCTCCCGGGCCGCGTTTCCGAAGATCTGCGCGGTCGGCGGCGACATCTCGAAGCCGTGCCCGGCGGCCATGATCCCGTAGTGGCGGGCGACCGGCGAGGTCTTGAAGTCGCCGCCGTCCGAACCGCCCCCCAGAGCGCCCTTCTTCATCTTCTCGAAGCCGAGCGCGAGCACGCAGTCGTTGAGTCCGCCCTCCACGAACTGCCGCGCCATCATCAGCGCCGTCGAGCCCGTCGCGCAGTTGTTGTTGACGTTGTAGACGGGCACCCCGCTCAGGCCCAGCTCGTACGCCGCCCGCTGGCCGGCGGTGGAGGCCTGGAAGCAGTAGCCGACGGGCACCTGCTCGACCAGCCCGTAGTCCACCCCCGCGTCCGCCAGCGCCGCCGATCCCGCCTCCTTCGCCATGTCCCAGTACTGCCAGTCCCGCGACTCCGGCTTCTCGAACTTCGTCATGCCGACGCCCACGATGTACGACTTGATGCCACTCACTGGAGTTCCGCCCCTTCGGTCAGTCCCTGGGAAGGCCGAGAATGCGCTCGGCCACGACGTTGAGCTGTACTTGCGTGGTGCCCCCGGCGATGGTCAGGCAGCGGGACATGAGCATCCCGTGCACGGCGCGCCCCGCCGCCCCCTCGCTCACCGCGCCCGCCGGCCCGAGCAGTTCGAGCGCGAGCTCGGCGGTCTTCTGCTGGTGCGGGGTCTGCACGAGCTTGCGTACGGAGGCGCCCGCGCCCGGCTCCAGTCCGGAGACCTGCTGCAAGGTGGTGCGCATCCCGATGCAGGCCAGGGCGTGCGCCTCGGCGGCGAGCTCACCGATCCGCACCCGGTGTCCGCCGTCGAGTTCGGCGGAGCGCGCGAGCAGCGCCTCCAGGCCGGTGTCGAAGGTCATCTGGTCGGCCATGTGCACGCGTTCGTTGCCGAGGGTGTTGCGGGCGACCTTCCAGCCCCCGTCGGCCGCGCCCACCAGGGCGTCGGCGGGGAGCGCGACGTCGTCGAAGTAGACCTCGTTGAAGAGGGCCTCGCCGGTGATCTCCTTGAGCGGCCGGATGTCGATCCCGGGGCTCTTCATGTCCACGATGAAGTAGCCGAGGCCCTTGTGCTTGGGGGCGTCCGGATCCGTCCGGGCGAGGAGGATGCCGTAGTCGGCGCTCTGGGCGGAACTCGTCCAGACCTTCTGCCCGTTGACGATCCAGGAGCCGTCCCCGGAAGCCGCGCGCTCCGCCTTCGTCCGCAGCGAGGCCAGGTCCGAGCCCGCCCCCGGCTCGGAGAAGAGCTGGCACCAGGTGACGTCCCCGCGCAGCGTCGCCAGCAGGAAGCGCTCCTGCTGCTCGGGGGTCCCGTAGGCCAGCAGCGAGGGCACGACCCAGGTGGCGATCCCGAGGTCGGCGACCTTGACCCCGGCGGCCTTGAGTTCCTGCTGCACGACGAGCTGCTCGACGGGGCCCGCGCCGAGTCCGTACGGCGGCGGCAGGTACGGGGCCGCGTAGCCGGTCGGCGCCAGCACCCGGCGTGCGGTGGCGGGGTCGAGCCCGGCCGCGTCCGCGATGGCGGTACGGGCCTTCGCGCGGTGGGACTCGGCCCCCGCGGGCAGCTCCAGCCGCAGCTCGCGCCGCGCCCCGGCGGCGGCGAGCCGCACGGCCCGCACCCGGTGGCCGTCGCCCGATCCGAGGAGCTGGCGGGCGACCACGGCCCGGCGCAGGTAGATGTGGGCGTCGTGTTCCCAGGTGAAGCCGATGCCGCCCAGCACCTGGATGCAGTCCTTGGCGCAGGAGTACGCGGCGTCCAGCGCGGTCCCGGCGGCCAGCGCGGCCACCAGTGAGCGCACGTCGGCCGGTTCCCCGGCGGCCTGCGCCGCGTCCCAGACGAGCGCCCGGGCCTGCTCCACGCGCACCAGCATGTCGGCGCACAGGTGTTTGATCCCCTGGAACCGGCCGATCGGCCGCCCGAACTGCTCGCGCACCTTCGCGTACTCGGCGGCGGTGTGCAGCGCCCAGGCGGCGGTGCCGCAGGCGTCGGCGGCGAACAGCAGGCACGCGAGGTCCCGCACGAGGGCGGCGTCGAGCTCCAGCAGGCCGCCCGGACCGGTGGTGACTCCCCTGGCCCGCACCTCGGCGGTCGGCCGGGTCGGGTCGGCGCTCTCGTGGGTGCGGACGTCCAGCGCGGCCGCGTCCACGGCGAACCAGCGGGTCCCGTGCGCGGTCTCGGCGGCGAGCAGCACCACGTCGGCCTCGCCCGCGCCGAGCACCGGCGGCGCGGTCCCGTCGAGGAGGTACCCGCCCTCCACCGCCACGCCGGTCAGGTCCCCGGGCCCGAGCGCGACGGCCCCGACCCGCCCGTCGAGGGGCTCGGCCCCGGCCCGGTCCAGGAGTACGGAGGCCAGCGCGCTCGGCAGGTACGCCCCGGGCAGCCCCGCCCGGGCGGCCTCCTCCACCACGACGGCGAGGTCGAGCAGGGTCCCGCCGTCCAGGTGCGGCTCCAGCAGGCCGGAGGCGACGAGCCCGTCCCAGTAGGCGGGCCGGGAGCCCGTCTGCGGCGGGGTGTCGAGGAGTTTGCGCACTTCCTCGGGCGGCACGGCCCGCGCGACCCAGCCGCGCACGGCCTCGGCCAACTCCCGCTGTTCCTGTGTGATTCCGATGCCCATGCGCGGCAGAGTAGAACACGTTCCATTCTGACGGAAGGTCAGAACTGTAACGTGTTCTTCCTTCGCCGGTCGGCATGCGGTGCCCGTCCGGGCGTCAGTTCCGCCGGTGCGGTCCGAGGTCGCGCAGGACGGCCGCGAGCTCTTCCGGGGTCGGGGCCGGGGCGGGCAGCGGCGCCGCGGGCCGCATGCCGGCCCGCAGGCCGTCGAGGTAGAGGGCCAGCTGCCGGCGCCAGGCGTGCGGGGGCGCGGCGGTCGCGAGCGAGGGGACGGAGCGCCCGAGCGTGGCCAGGGAGAGGAGCACGTCCTCGACGGTGACGTCGGGACGCATCGCGCCGTCCCGCTGGGCCCGGCCCACCAGCAGGGTGAGGGTCTCGTGGTTGTGCGCGTGGACAGCGTCGAGGGAGGTGACGCCCTCGATGGCCGTGGTCATCAGGTCGTTCGCCCCCCGATCGGCGGCCAGCACCGCGAAGACCGCCTCCAGGTAGCCGGCCAGCGCGGCCCACGGGTCCGCGGCGCGGCGGGCTTCCTCCCCGGCGTCGACGGTGCCGTGGAGCGTGTTCTCGAACACCGCGTCGATCAGGGCGGCCCGGGTGCGGAAATGCCGGTACAGCGTGGCGTTGCCGACGCCCGCCCGGCGGGCGATCTCGTCGAGGGGCACATCCAGGCCCTGCTCGGCGAAGGCCTTGCGGGCCGCGGCCACCAGCAGCTCACGGTTGCGTCGCGCGTCGCGCCGTAGCGGCTCGGGCCGTTCGGTGCCCGCCGCCATGTCCACTCCTCGCGTCGCCGGTGACGTACCGGGGATCGCCCCCCGGTACGGATGCCCCCGCATGCTAGCCGGACGGGCGCCGTCCCCCCGGCAGCGGCGTCGGCGGCCGGGGCCGGGCGGGGCAGGGCGGAGGTGTCACGCGGCGAGCCGCCGCGACCACCGCACCGGCAGGGCCGCCACACCCCTGAGCATGGCGTTGGGGCGGCGCGCCAGGGATCCCGGGTCGGCGTCCAGGGCGAGGTCCGGCAGCCGGCGCAGCAGCGTCGCCAGGGCGGTGCGCCCTTCGACGCGGGCGAGCGGCGCGCCCAGGCAATGGTGGATGCCGTGGCCGAACGCGAGGTGCCCGCGGGAGGCGCGCCGGATGTCGAAGCGGTCGGGGTCGGGGAAGTGGCGGGGGTCGCGGGAGGCCGCGGCCAGGGAGAGCATCACCGTGTCGCCCGCCGGGATGCGGACCCCGGCGATCTCCACGGGTTCGGCGGCATGGCGGAAGGCCGCGACGGTGACGGGCCCGTCGTGGCGGAGCATCTCCTCCACGGCTCCGTCGATCAGGCTGCCGTCGGCCCGCAGTGCGGCGAGCTGGTCCGGGTGGCGCAGCAGGTTGAGGACACCGCCGGAGATCAGGTTGACCGTGGTCTCGTGCCCCGCGACCAGCAGGAGGAAGGCCATGCCGAGCAACTCCTCGGGGGACAGCCCGTCCTGCTCCGCGGAGGCCCGGACCAGGGCGCTCATCAGGTCCTGGCCCGGAGCTGCGGCCTTGGCGGCGATGAGCGAGGCGAAGTACGCGCCCATCTCGCCTCCGGCGGCGGCGGCCGCGGCGGGTGAGGACGGCGCCACGAGCTCGGCCGACCAGGCGTGGAAGTGGTGCTGGTCCGCGAAGGGCACCCCGAGCAGTTCGCAGATCACGGTCAGCGGCAGTGGCAGCGCGTAGCCGGCGACCAGGTCGACGGCCCCGGCCGGGGGAAGGGCGTCGAGGAGCGAGTCGGCGATCCGCTGGACGCGGGGCCGCAGCGCGTCGACGCGTCCGGCGGTGAACTCGCGGGCCACCAGGGCGCGCAGCCGCGTGTGCTGGGGCGCGTCCACCTGGAGCATGTTCAGCCCGATGACGTTCCCGCCGTCGCTCTCCCACGTCGCGGAATGCCGTATGTCGTTGCGCAGCCGGGTGTCCGTCAACGCGGCGCGCACCTCGTCGCGGCCGAGCACGAGCCAGACGTCCCCGCTCCCGGGCACGTGGATGCGGTGCACGAGGCCCTTCTCCCGCAGCGCGGCGAAAAGGGGGTACGGGTCGGCGGTGACGTCGACGCCCGCGGGGGCGAGTTCCTCAAGCGTGGGGGCGGGCATGGCAGTTCCTCCCAGAGGCAAAGCGGGGACGACTCCCCGTTTCTCAGCGGAACGCTATCACTAAACGGGGAGCTCTCCCCGTTTCACTGGCCGGCCACGGCGCCCCCCGTGCGATCAGGCCGGGCCGGGCGGTCCCGCCCTCGTCCACCCGGCCCCGCGGAACCGTGGCCGTGGCCGCGACCGCCGCGCGCTCCCACCCCCGGGCCCCACCCCGCCCCCGGCCCGGCCCCGGCCCCGGCCCCGGCGGGACCGCAGCCGTCGGCGGGAAGGCGAAGGCGGAGGCGAGGGCCAGGGCGGACCGGGGGGCGACCGCGGCCGCGGGGGGTCAGGACCGCTGGTAGTAGTACCCCTCGCCGTGCGAGGGCCCCACGTTGTGCTGGAGCCCGACCGGCTCGCTCCGGGTGAAGAACGACGGGTCCAGCACCCCGCAGAACTGGCCGGTGGACTTGCTCTTGTCCACGGCCGCCGCACCGACGTTGATCCGGGTCCCGTCGGCGGTCACCGAGACCACCTTGGCGATGTTCTCGCAGTGCCCCATGCCGGTTTCGCCGATCAGCCGGACCGACCCGGACCGCGTGACGATCACCGTGTCCGGTTGGCCGATGTTGAAATTGCCCTTGTAGGCCCACGTGCCCGCGAAATAGGCGGGCACCGCGTCGCCGCCGGTGGAGCCGCCGCCGCTCGGCGACCCGGAGCCGCCGGGGGTCGCGCCCGAGGCGGCGCCGCCGGGGCTGCCCGCGCCTCCCGCGGCGGGGCCCGAGCCGGTGCCCTTGGTGGGGCTGGTTCCCGTACCGCCCGCTCCGCCCGGGCTTCCGGCTCCGCCGGGCGTGCCGACGCCCGCCGCGGCGCCCTGCGCACCGCCCTGCGCGGCGGCGCCGCCCGGGCTCGAGGCGCCGCCGACCTGGCCGCCGACCTGGCCGTCCTGGGCCGGAGCCGTGGGGCTCTGGGCGCTGGGCTCGCCCGGGGTCGACGCACCGCCCGTCTCGGAAGGGGAACCGCCGGTGCCGGGCGTCACGGGAGCGCTCGCGGCCGGGGGCGAGGCGTTCCGCCCGCCGTCACCACCGCCCCCGAACGGCTGGATCAGGGCCACCGTGCCGCCGCCGACCGAGAACACGAGGACGGCCGGCACGGCGACGGTCCACCGCCGCCGGCGCCCTGACCGCTCGCCCCCGGCGGTGCCGCTCCCGGCCGACGAACCGACCACCGGCCCGATCACCGGACCGGACACCGGCCCGGCCGCAGGCCCCGCCACCGGACCGCCCGTCGCGTCGACCACGGCCCCCGCCACCGACCCGTCGGGCGTCTCCGCCGGCCGCAGGCCGACGGTCGCCCGGTCGGGGCGCCCGGTACCGTCCCCGCCCACGCCCTCCCGCTCGGGCTCCGCCTCCGCGTCGAGCAGGCGCGCCGCCTGCTGGGCGAGGCGCGCCACCACCTTCGGAGGCAGCCAGGCCCCGCCGACCACCGCCGGACGGACCCGCTCCGGATCCTCCAGCAGCTCCTCGACGCCCGGCCGTTCGTCGATGCCCTTGGTCAGGCAGCGGCCGATGAACGCGCGCAGGGCCTCGTCCCCAACCTTCTCCAGCTCCGGCTCGCCCTCCACGATCTGGAACATCACCGCGTGCTGGTTGTCGGCGCCGTGCCCGAAGGGCAGCTCGCCCGTGGCCGCGTACATCAGGACGCAGCCGAGGGTGAACACGTCGCTCTTCGCCCCCGCGCGCTGCCCGCGCACCTGCTCGGGCGACATGAACCCGGGCGAGCCGACGACCAGGCCGGTGCTGGTGAGCATCGACTCGACGGAGGTCTCCAGGGCGCGCGAGATCCCGAAGTCGATGACGCGGGTGCCCTCGACGGTCAGCATCACGTTCGACGGCTTGAGGTCGCGGTGCACGATCCCGGCCGAGTGGATGTCCTTCAGCGCACGCAGGAGTCCGTCGCCGAGGGCGTGTACGGATTCCACGGGCAGGGGGCCGTGCCGGCGCACGATCTGCTCCAGCGAGAGACCGGGGACGTACCCCGTGGCCACCCAGGGCCGGTCGGCGTCCGGATCCGCGTCGAGGACGGGCGCCGTGTACCGCTCGCCGACGCGCCGGGCGGCGTCGATCTCGTGGCGGAAGCGGGCACGGAACTGCGCGTTCGAGACGTGCTCCTCGTGCACCACCTTCACGGCGACCGTACGTCCGCCCTCCGACCGGGCCAGGAACACCCGCCCCATGCCTCCGGCGCCGAGCCGCCCGAGCAGCAGGTAGGGGCCGATCCGGCTCGGATCCCCGGCCGCGAGCGGCTTGATGCCCCCGTCGACGTAGTCGTCGTCCCGGCCGTCCCGGCCGTCACTGATCGCACTGCTCATGCTGCCCGTCCCCCGGTGATCCCCTGTGGCCGTCCGAACCGGCCCCCGGCCGGTCGAACCCGCCTCAGGGTAAAGGCAGTTGATTGCAGGATGAAGGCAAGGGTCGCCGACAGGGAGCGCTCCGGGGCGCCCCGTCCCCCGGCGCGCCCGGCGGCGGGGTCGGCCTCCGCGTCACGAGGGCTTCGGCCGGGTGGTTCCGGGCAGGCAGGTGATCGCCGGATTGTAGGTCTGGAACGCTCCCTTGGGGTTCTCCTTCCAGAGCCACAGGTGCAGGGCGTAGTGGACGGGCTGGCCCGGGAAGTGGCCGGGATGGGGTCCCGTGAAGGACCGGCCGAACAGCTTCGGGCGGTCCTCGTCCGTCGTCAGGTCCTGGTCGCGGTCGTAGACCACCCACTGGACGCCGGTGAGGCGCTTGCCGCCGCGCCGGTCGTCCTCGTAGAACAGCGCGGCGGGCTTCGCCGGGTCGACGGAGTTGTCGTAGGCGTGGCGGAAGTGCGGGTAGCCGAGGGCGCCCGAACCGGCGGGGTCCTGGACGCAGTACTTGTCCGGCACGTAGCCCGCCTTCACCGCGGCGGCGTGCCGCTGGTACGGGGCGGTCGCGCGGTACGCGGCCGCGCGCTCGGCGGCGGCCCTGGCCGAGCCCGCCCCGGAAACGGCCGCGGCGCGGGCGGACCGGGCGGCGGCCGGAGCGGGAACGTCGGAAGCGGGAACGGCGACGGCGGGAACGGCGACGGCCGCCCAGGCGAGCGTCGCGGCTGCCGCGAGAATCGGGGCGGAACTGCGGAGCATGCGGACTCCATCCGTGGCGGGCTGGTACGGAGCAGCTTGTCCCCGGGCCATCGGCCCCGCCACGCGGCCGGACCGGACGGCGGACGGCTGACCCCCGATCGGCCCACGGCACCCGGCGGCGGCGCTCTGACTCGAACGAACCAAGGACCGTTTCGCGACCGATCCCCACGGGGAACCGGTGTGTCCACAGCACACCGATGTTCACGGAGGACGCGGAACATGACTCAGCAGAAACCGGCACCGGACGCGCCGCCGAAGGGCGGCGAAGCGCTGCACGACCTCGTCTCGTCCGTGTCCAGGGGTGCGCCCCAGTACCGTACGTGCCCCCACTCCGCCTACGCCGCCCTGCGCGAGCAGGCGCCGGTGTGCCGGCTGACGCCTCCGCACGGCGTCGACACCTACCTCATCACGCGCTACGACGACGCCCGGGACGCCCTGTCGGACCCGCGGTTCAGCAAGGACATGCGCGGGGCCCTCGACACGTACCACGCGGTGTTCGGCAGCTTCTTCGACGCACTCGACGACAACGTGCTCTTCTCGGACCCGCCGCGCCACACACGACTGCGCCGCGCCCTCAGGAGCGCCTTCACCCCCCGCCGGGTGGAGGCCATGCGGCCGAGGATCACGGAGATCACCGAGGGACTCCTGCGGCAGTGCCGCGCGAGCGGAACGGTCGACCTGATGACCTCCTTCGCGTTCCCGCTGCCCATCGCCGTCCTGTGCGAACTGATGGGGATCGAGGAGGCCGACCGGCCCGAGCTCCTGGAGCAGTTCGGGGTGGTGACGCGGTCCCGGTTCAACCCGAAGATGCGGGCGGAACTGAAGACGGCCGAGGAATGGCTGCAGAAGCGACTGGCCCGGCTCGTCGCGCACACGCGCGCCAACCCGTCGGACAGCTTCCTCAGCGACCTCATCAGGGCGGAGGACAGCCTCGACGACGCGGATCTCGTCTCGTCGCTGTGGGTCCTGTTCTTCGCCGGCCACAAGACCACCGCGTACCAGATCGGGAACTCCGTCCTCGGCCTCCTCCTCCATCCCGGTCAGCTGGAGAAGCTGCGCCGGGACCCGCGGCTGATCCCGGGCGCGGTCGAGGAACTCGTGCGGTTCGAGGGTTCCGTGGAGACCTCCACGTTCCGCTACGCGACCGAGGACGCCGCGATCCGGGGGACCGTGATCCCCAAGGACTCCCTCGTCCAGATCGCCATCACCTCGGCCAACCGCGACCCCGAGAAGTTCGACTCCCCCGACGTCCTGGACGTGACCCGCACGGGCATCCAGGGGACGCACCTGGGATTCGGGCACGGGACGCACTACTGCCTGGGAGCGCCGTTGGCACGGCTCGAGCTGGAGATCGCGCTCGGCTGCCTGCTCCGCGAGTTCCCGGACATGGAGCTGGTGGACGAGGAGGCGAGCAGGGGGGCGTGGCTCAAGGGCCCCGTGCCGGCGTTCCGCGGTCTGGAGCGCCTCGAACTCGTCCTGGAGCCGCAGCCGCGGGCCGGCGAGCGGCCGGCACCGGCGCCCGCGGCCCACGAGGCCCCGGTGAGCTCCGCGGCCCCAGCGCTTTGACCCGACGACCGACGGACGGTGGACCCATGCAGGACTTCGGGAGTACGTCGGGCCTGGCCCTCGGCGAGGCCCTCACGGAGGAGCTACGGATCTCCGCCGGGGGCGTCGCCGAAGACGTGCGGGCGGCGGGGAACGCCGCCCCGCCGGGCCCGGACAGGGCCCTCGGGGTCCAGCCGAAGATCGACGTGCACCATCACTACTGCGCGCCGGAATGGCGCGAATGGGCCGAGCGCCACGGGCTGGTCGACCCGGCCGCCCTCCCCCGGTGGGCGCACCTCGGCGCCGAGGACGCGGTCCGCTTCATGGACCGGGCGGGGATCACGACGGCGGTGCTCAAGCCCATGCTGCCGGCCCGCTACCGCTCGTCGGCGCAGTTGCGCGAGGCCGTCGCCATCACGTTGCGTTCCATGATGGAGGTGGCCGGCTCGCACCCCGGCAGGTTCTCCTACTACGTTCCGCTGTTCCTGGACGACCACGAGGCGTCCTCCTGGGCCGTACGCCGCGGACTCGGGCAACTGGGCGCGGTCGGTGTGAACGTCACCGCCAACTACGGGGGCGTCTACCTCGGAGATCCCGCCTACGACCGCATCTTCGCCGAGCTGAACGAGCTCTCCGCCGTGGTGGACACCCACCCGCACCATCTGCCGGGCGGCCGGCCCGGGGCGATGACGGTCCCGGGCATCCCGAACTTCCTGTGCGACTTCCTGCTGGACACCACGCGGGCCGCGGTGAACATGATCGGCCACAGGACGCTGGACCGCTTCCCCGACCTCTCCGTGATCCTGCCCCACGCGGGCGGATTCCTGCCGTACATCGCCCACCGCGTGCAGGCCCTCGGACGGTTCTGCGACCCGCCGGTCGACCCCGGCGCCGTCCGCGACCACGTGGCGCGGTTCTACTACGACACGGCGGGGCCGATGGCACCGGCCGCGACGCTCCTCGCCCACGTGCCCGCCGACCGCATCCTCTTCGGCACCGACTGGCCGGCCGCGCCGCCGGACACGGTGACGGACCTGGCGCTCCCCGCGCTCGAGGCGGACCCTTCCCTCACCCCCGAGCAGCTGCGCGGGATCTACCGCGAGAACGCCCTGCGGCTGATCCCGCAGCTGGCCACGGTCTGACGCTCCGAGCGGCGCGTCCCCCCGCCCCCTTCCGGGGCGGGGGGACGCGCCGCTCACTGCTTCTCGACGGGGGCGGGGGCGGCGACGGGGGCGCCGCCGGGCCCCGGCTCGGTGGGGCCGCCGGGGAGGAGGAGTGAGGCCAGCGCCGCGCCGGCGGTGAAGAGGGCGGCGCAGAGGAAGGCGTTGCCGTACCCGGCGGTGAGGGCCTGGGCGGCGGGCCCGGCGTGCGCGCGGGTGGTGTGCGAGGCGACGGTGGCGAGGATCGCCACGCCGAGTGCGCCGCCGACCTGGCGGGAGGTGTTGACCAGCCCGGAGACCAGGCCCGCTTCGCGCGGGGCGATGCCGGCGGTGGCCGCGGCGGTGACGGGGAGCATGGCCAGCCCCAGCCCGAAGGTGCAGAGCACGAAGGGCGCCGCCACGTCGGTGGTGAACACCCCGCCGACGGTGACGCGCGACAGCCACAGGAAGCCGAGGGTGCTGACGCCCATGCCCGCGACCAGGAGGGGACGCGGCCCCGTGCGGTGGATGAGCCGGGTGGAGAGCCGTGTTCCGAGGATGATCGCGAGGCAGCCCGGCAGGAACCACAGGCCGGTCTTCAGGGCGCTGTAGCCGAGGACCTGCTGGAGGTAGAGGGAGAGCAGGAACCACATCGCGAACATCGCGGAACCCAGGCCGGCCATGACCAGGTTGGCGAGGGCCAGGGTGCGGCGGCGCAGCAGCGCGAGGGGGACCAGCGGGGCGGCGACCTTCGACTCGACGACCACGAAGGCCGTCAGCAGCAGGACGCCCGCGGCCAGGGCGGCCCCGACGTGGGGCGAGGTCCAGGAGGCCGTCTCGGTGGAGATGATCCCGTAGACGAGGGCGGTCAGACCGGTCGTGACGGCCAGCGCACCGGGCAGGTCCAGGCGGGGCGGCCCGCCCTGGCCGGCGCGGGGGCCGGGCGGACGGCCGCCGGGCACGTGCAGGAGGGCGGCGGCGAAGAGCGCCGTGCCGAGGGGCACGTTGACGAAGAACACCCACCGCCAGCCCGCGTACGCCGTCAGGAGACCGCCGATCACCGCGCCGGCCGCGCCCGCCCCGGCGATGACCGAGCCCCAGGCGCCCATCGCGCGCGTGCGGGCGCGCGGCTCGGTGAAGGTGGTCATGATCAGCGTGAGGGTGGCGGGGGCGAGGATCGCGCCACCGATCCCCTGGACGGCGCGGGCCGCGATCAGCGTCGCGCCCCCGGCGGCGAGTCCGCAGGCGAGCGAGGCGGCCGTGAAGGTGGCGAGGCCCGCCAGGAAGGTGCGCCGGGCGCCGACCAGGTCGGCGGCCCGGCCGCCCAGGAGCAGCAGGCCGGCGAAGCCGAGCGTGTAGGCGTTGACGATCCACTGCTGCCCGGCCGGACTCAGGCCCAGGGAGGCCTTCATGTCGGGGAGGGCCACGTTCACGATCGAGACGTCCAGGACGACCATGAACTGGGCCGTGCAGGCGATCACCAGGATCATCGCGTTCCACGCGGGGCGGCGCGTGGACGGTCCGTCTTCTGTGTGGAGTGCGGGCGGAGTGCTGGCCATGGGCGTCCTCACGGGCCTTGCGGGCTCACGGGCCCTACGGATTCGGGTCCTATGGCCAACGACATCACCCGAAACCGGCAAACCGCCCTGAAAACCCGACGCCGCCCCACCAGGTCACCCCCACGGGCGTGCGAGATCCGCATCCGCATGCGCGGACCCGCCCCGGGCGTCAGAGACCGCGCACGAAGACCGCGAAGGCGTCGGGGGCGACGGTGAAGGCGGGACCGTCGGGGTTCTTGGAGTCCCGGACGGCGACGCGGCAGGGCTGGGTGGCGACCTCGACACAGTTGCCACCGGTGTCGCCGCTGTACGAGGCCTTGCGCCAGGTGGCGGCGCCTAGGGGGGCGCACTCGACGCACTGGCCGCCGGTGTCGGAGCTGTACGAGGACTTACGCCACAGCGCGCCCGTCAGGTCCTGGATGGTCTCCATAGCGTTCCTCCATTACACGGGCGATCCGTGCCGCCGAGTCCTCCACGGAGAGGGCGGCGGCTTGGAGGTGATCGTAACGGAGCGAACCTTCCCTGAGCGCTTGCGGATTGGCCGTCATATGGCCTTGGACGAAGTCCTCCGTGTAGACGACGTCCGGGTCATCGTCGAAGCGGAGAAGGCTGAACGAGCCTGGCAGTCCGGCATGAGCGCCCGCCTCGAAGGGCAGGATCTGAACCTTGGCCCACTCCCAAGTCCGCAGAGACAACAAGTGAGAGAGCTGGTCTCGCATGACCTTGGCACCGCCGATCTGCTGATAGAGCACGGCCTCACTCATCACCACCCACATGAGCGGCGGATTCTCCCGGCCCAAGATGCGCTGTCGCTCCATACGGGCGGCAACCTTCGCGTCGAGGTCTTTCGGATTGCGCACCCCAAGGACCGCCCGCGCATACGCCTCGGTCTGCAGCAGGCCATCCACCAGCTGCGCCTGAAAGGTGGAGATGTACGTCGCCCGCGCCTCCATCTCCGCGTACGCCTGGAACCAAGTCGGCAACTGGCTCCGCAGCACCAACCCCACCAGCCGGGAGAACACCCCGCCCGTCCCGAGCGCCGCGTCGATCCGTTCCGAGAAGTCCCGGGTCGGTACCTTCCGCGCCGTCTCGATCTGGCCGATCAGCGAGGCCGCACAGAAGACGATGTCCCCCAACTGCCCCTGTTTCAGCCCGGCGGCCTCCCGCAGGCGGCGCAGTTCCGAGCCGTAGTAGTCCAGCGGCGAGGCGCTGGGATCGAGATCGCGGATGTTGACCATGGAGCGGTCACCCCCAAGTGCACACCGTGCTGCGTTCGTTTCGGTCCATAGCCGAGCGTAACCATCCCGCTCCAGCCTGGTGACATGAATCTCGCAACTGAGCCTTCCACGGACGACGTTGACGTCAGTTACCGCATGGGCTTCACCGTCGGTGACCACTCCGCCCGGCACATGCGCCGCATCCTGCGGCTGTTCCTGGCCCGCTGGGAGCTGGACGCGCTCGCGGACGCCGCCGAGCTCGCGCTGACCGAGCTGGTGGTCAACGTCGTGCGCCACGTACCCGATCGCGGCTGCGTGGTGCTGATCCTGCGGCAGCCGCAGGGGCTGCGCGTCGAGGTGGCGGACGGCTGTCCCGCGCCACCACGGGTGGCGGCGCGGGACGGCGACGGGCTCGCGGAGGGCGGGCGCGGCCTGCTCCTGGTCGAGGCGGTCACCGACCGCTGGGGCACGGATCCCGATCCCACCGGGAAGACGGTGTGGTTCGAATGCGACGTGATCCAATGAGGGATGACTTCGTTCTGGACCGGAAAACGGATACGTCTGCGCGGGATCGAGCCCGAGGACTGGAAGGCGTTCCTGCGCTTCGCCGAGGACGAGGAGCGGCTCGGGGACCTGCTGCACCCGCCCCGGTCCGCCGCGGGGTTCCGGGCCTGGGCGGACGAGCGGGCGGTCGCCCAGCCCGACGGCGACTGCTTCCAGCTGGTGATCGAGGACGCGGACACCGGGGAGGTGGTCGGCGCCGTCGGATCGCACCACGCGGACCCGCACGCGGGCTGGTTCGAGTACGGCGTCACGATCGCCGCCGATCACCGGCGCAAGGGCTACGCGGCGGAGGCCGCCGTACTCCTCATGCGCTTCATGTTCGCCGAGCGGCGCTTCCACAAGTGCGGGGCGCGGGTCTTCGCCCACAACGAGGCCTCGCTCGCGCTCCAGCAGCGGCTCGGCTTCGTCGAGGAGGGCCGGCTCCGCGATCAGGTCTTCCTCGGCGGCCGGTACCACGACGTCGTCATGGTGGGCATGCTCGCCGAGGAGTTCGCCGAGCTGCACGGGATGACGGGATGACGGCGCACACGGCATGACGGCATGACCTGACCGATCGGCGAGCCGGCCCTCCAGCCGGCTCAACGGGTGCGGGCGTGCTCCACGGCGGCCGAGGCGAGCCCGGCGATCAGCGGGTGGGCGCGGGTGCCGTCGCCGTCGAGCTCGGGCTGGAAGAGGGTGGCCAGGAAGAAGGGATGGGCGGCCAGTTCGGCGATGCGGAGGTCGCCGGACTCGTCGGCGCCGGTGAAGGTCAGGCCGTGGGCCCGCAGGAGGTCCAGGTGGTGGGGGTTGGGGCCGTAGTTGCAGTGGTACCGCGCCTCCGTCCGGTCGGTGCCCAGCAGTTGGGCGGCCCGGGAGCCGGGGGTGAGCCGTACGGTGCCCTCGTGGCCGACCAGCGAGCAGGCCAGCGGGACGATCACGGCGTCCGCTCCGGCGGTGGACGGGTCGTTCTCGGCGTGTGCGGCGCGGTCCAGGCCGCAGACGGTGCGGGCGAACTCCAGCAGGGCGTGCTGGAAGCCGCCGCAGGTGCCCAGGAAGGGGATCGCGCCCTCGCGGGCGTCCCGGATCGCCGCCAGGACGCCGGCTTCGCTGCGGTAGGGGCTGCCGGGCAGCACCCAGACGGCGTCGAAGCCGTCCATGCCCTCGCCGGCCTCCTCGGTGGGGATCCAGTAGGCGTCCAGGTCCAGCCCCTCGCGCACGCGCAGTGCCTCCAGCAGGCCGGGGATCCGGGCGTGGGAGCGGACGGCGTCGGAACGGTCGCCGACCAGGGCGATGCGGGCGGTGGGGTGCGTGCTGTGGCTCATGGGTCCCATCCTGCGGACGTCCGGGCATCAGGTCCAACGATGATTCCCGGTGCGCGCATTAGCGATACTGATGCCATGGATCCGCATCTCCTCCGCACCTTCGTTGCGGTCCTCGGCCACCGCTCCTTCTCCGCCGCCGCCGCGGCCCTCGGCTACACCCAGTCCGCCGTCTCCCAGCACATCGCGACGCTCGAAGCCGATCTGGGAACCCGGCTCGTCGAGCGCCGTCCCGTAGCCGCCACGGCGGCCGGCGCCCGGCTGATGGAGCACGCCCCCGCGCTGCTGCTCCGCCTGGACGCCGCCCGCGCGGACATCGCCCGCCTGCACCGGGCGCCCACGGACCGGCTGATCCTCGGGGTCGCCCTCCTGGACGTCGCCCAGCCCCCAGATCGGCTGCATGTGCCGCTGCTTGTCGAGCTTGAGGCCCTCGGTGTTCACCGACCGGTCGAGG